>CAIRYE010000217.1 GCA_903882765.1 uncultured Anaerolineae bacterium | reverse complement strand
ATCGGCAGGTGGTTCGCGAAGGGAAGCAGCCGACGGGAAAAAACCGTGTTGGCAACCAAGGTCTATGGACGAATGGGAGATTGGCCGAACAATGAACGGTTATCGGCACTTAATATCCGGCGTGCCTGCGATGCCTCGCTCAAGCGAATGCAAACCGATTACATAGATCTGTATCAATTCCATCATATCGACCGAAACACACCATTCGAAGAAATATGGCAAGCCTGTGAAGTGTTGGTTCAACAAGGTAAAGTGCTGTATTTTGGCTCCTCTAATTTCGCGGGTTGGCATATTGCCAAGGCGAATGAGACCGCCAGCGCGAGGAATTTTCTCGGTTTAGTAAGTGAACAAAGCTTGTACAACCTCAACAGCCGTACCATTGAATTGGAAGTGATACCAGCTTGTAGAGAATATGGTTTAGGCCTACTGCCTTGGTCACCATTGGATGGTGGTTTGTTAGGCGGTGTCTTAGGAAAACTGGAACAGGGCCGCAGAACCTCGCCGGAAAATATGACGAAACTGGAAAAGATCAAAGGAAAAATTGAGCGTTGGGAGGGGTTGTGCAAGAAAGTTGGAGAAAACCCCGCCGATCTCGCTCTGGCATGGTTGTTTACCAACCCGATGGTAACAGCCCCGATCGTTGGTCCGAGAACAATGGACCAGCTCACAGAATCTTTGCGCGCGTTTGAAATATCGATCGACCCTGAGATCCTAAAGGAATTAGACGAGATCTTCCCCGGCCCAGGTGGGGAAGCGCCTGAAGCCTATGCTTGGTAGATCTTTGTAATAAAGTTGCAATCCATCAATACGGTAGAAAAGTGATAGTATAGAATAAAATTAACGAAAACATAGTGGTTGCTCTGGAGGTATTATGTATTCCCTCGTTCGCTTAAATGGAATTATTTCGATCGCTTTTGGTTTGGTTGTTCTAAGCCTAGGCATTGCGGTGGCAATTTTTGGTGTTACTAATAATATGGAATTGGTGAAATTAGCGAACATCTATATTATGGCTGGCAGTGGTTATCGTTTGCTGGATATCCGCTTTTATACTTCCACAGTGGGAGTTTTTCTCTTCTTGATCGGATTGGGAATCTCCTCTCGAGGCCAATTATTGATCTCGCTCGCAAATACATCCGCTAATACAAATGAAGTTGTAAGATTATTGAAAGAATTGGTGACCAGCGACAAACCGACCGTGATCAATCATGTTAATGTGAATACGGAAGAAACCAAAAATCAGGATCAACCGGTTGTGATCTCCACAGAAAACCATTGATCGAAGAATATTTATATTCCTGCTAACACTATATATTTCCTCAAGGTCTGATATTCTTGAACCCTTCTAGTCCGAATCACCTTGGTTCGGACTGTTTGTTTAAATCCACTTTTCAATTAAGATTGAAGGTATGAAAAAGAATCATTTTCCATTCCTCCTCGCCGGAGGCTTGTTGTTACTTTTCTTTGTCGCATTCCTGATTTGGGGTTTTCCCTATTTCTTTCAACCATTTAACTTTGCGGGAAGCGCTGATGTCTTTGGTTCAAAGGTGGAAGATGCCGAGATCGTGAAAATCCTTGAAGAAGGCAAAATAACGCTTGGCGATGTCACTCAACCTTACCAAGTGCTTCAAGTGAAGATCATTGGTGGCAAATACGATGGAGTACTTTTAGAAGTAGAGTACGGAAAGTACCAACAGCGTCCGGGTTCCAGCTTGCTAATGGTGGGCGATGCCATTTTCGTCACACTCGATAAACGACCAGATGGTGTGATCTCCGCTTATTACACAGATTACAATCGTTCCTTCGCTTTGTGGGTTTTGTTGGGGGTATTCGTACTTTCCATTCTCCTAATGGCGCAAAGAAAAGGTGTTGGAGCGTTGGTTTCTCTGGCTTTTAGTTTGTTGGTGATAATTGGCTACATTATTCCGCATATTTTGGCAGGGGAAGATCCTGTTAGGGTAAGTTTAATTGGGTCAGCTATTCTACTTGGCACAACACTTTACCTAACTTATGGCTGGAATATCAAAACGCATTCCGCGGTGATTAGTATCTTTTTTGCTCTTGTCATCACTGGAACCTTATCGATCTTTTTTGTTAACCTAGCGCATCTCAGTGGATTTGGAGATGAGAACGCATTATTTTTGACGCAAGTCTCCTCTACTCAGATAAACCTAAAGGGCTTGTTGTTGGGGGGAATGATCATTGGGGCTTTGGGTGTGTTGGATGATCTGGTCACTTCGCAGACCGCTGTGGCTTTTGAGTTGTTTAGCGTAGATCCTACTTTGGGCTTCCGGGAGATATTCAAACGATCGATGCGCATCGGGCAAGATCATATTGCTGCCACCGTCAACACGCTTTTTTTAGCTTATTCCGGTGCTTCGTTGCCGTTATTATTGTTATTCGCCCTTGGGCGGGGTAATGTGCCCTATTTACTGAACGCGGAATTTGTTACAGAAGAGATCGTGCGAACTTTGGTTGGTTCTATTGGGCTAATAGCGGCTGTGCCAATTTCTACAGTTGTGGCTGCTTTCACAGTGAAGAACTCACACCGTTTGGGGGACCTGATCCATTACCTTGGAGCCGTTGAGGATGAGCAATTGCACGGTCATCATCATTGATGTTTAAGCCGGCTTAGAATGCCATTTGCCGCAGCAACACCTGTGGCGAAACAGGCGGTGATCAAGTAACCACCCGTTGGAGCTTCCCAATCCAACATTTCGCCGGCGCAAAATACGCCCGGTATTTTTTTCAGCATAAGGCGGTCATCCATCTCCTCAAAATCAACCCCGCCCGCTGAGCTGATGGCTTCTTCCAATGGGTGTGGAGTAGTGAGGGTGATCGGTAAATGTTTGATAGCCTGAGCGCATTTTTCTGGGTTCGCTAAGTCTTCCCGTGGTATAAACTCCCAAAGTAATCCAAGCTTTACCCCGTTTAAACCGGTGGTCTTTTCGAGGAAGGATGAGAAGGATCTTTTCCCACGCTCCTTTGATAAGCGCTGGAACAGTTCCTCGGTTGAGAGATCGGGCAGCAGGTCGAGGTAGATGGTTGTTTGGCCGTTCTGTTCGATCCCCGAGCGGATCTTGGCGGATAACGCGTAGATAAGGCTGCCTTCCAGACCGGCATTGGTGACGATAAATTCACCCTTTTTTTGAATAAGTTCCCCTTTTGCGTCTATCAATCCTACTTGGATCGTTTTAAGCGGATTACCATCAAATTTTGACTTGAAGTGATCTGTCCACAGCACATCGAAACCGCAGTTGGATGGCTTGAATGGGTCAACTTTTATGCCGGCGGCTTCGAAAATGGGTACCCAATCGCCTTTTGAGCCGGTCCTGCTCCAACTGGCCCCCCCCATCGCGAAGAGAACAGCTTGGTATTTTTTAATGAGTGTTTGATCACCATGCTTAAAGATCAGAGAACCATCTGGCGCAAAGCCCGTCCATTCGTGACGAAAAAGGAACGTAACGCCTAATTCTATTAGGCGGGTTTTCCACGCATAAAGCAACGGGGCGGCCTTCATTCCAACCGGAAACACCCGGCCAGATGTACCTATAAAGGTGTTGATTCCATACTGTTTCGCCCATTGCTGGATCTGGGTTGGACCAAATTTGGTGAGGTAAGGGGTTAGTTCTGTTTCCCTCTCGCCATACTTTTTTAGGAATTCAGGAAAAGGTTCGGAGTGGGTAAGGTTGAGGCCGCCTTTGCCGGCGATAAGGAATTTACGACCTACTGAGGGCATCCGTTCATAAAGATTGACAGATACACCCTGTTCGATGAGCGTCTCGGCAGCGATCAGCCCAGCCGGGCCGCCGCCAATGATAGCAACCTGTGCCAAAACATCAGTCAATTTTCAACAACTTTCTTGCGTTCTTATTGTAAATTTTTTCCAATACTTCACCAGGCAAGTATAAGCCGTTGACATACCACCTGCCTTGAGTGGGGATATCATGCGTGCTGTAATTGAAGTATTCGTCATCGGTCTCGAGAAATCGATAGTACAAACGATAGCCATCTAGCTTTGGACCCATATCAAGGCCGAACAAAATTCGGTCGGAATGTTCGATGATAAATTTTCGGCTAGCATAAGGTTGGCGGCCTAATTCGCCAATCCTAGCTGAAATATCGATGTGATAGTTTTGATATTTATCGAGCATCTCTCCAACCCTGCCCAAATTCTCGGCGTAACAGCCTACGTGCGCGCCAATGAAAGTTGTAGCAGGATGGCGGGCGATAAGGGTTTCGAGGCCGTTCAGGATAGTATCGAAAGTTGGAAAAGCGGGGGAAGGGAAGGACCATTCAGGATGCGCTCCCAATTCTTCGATGCGCTCATTGTGTTCATCGATCGGGCTAAAAAACGCCACTGGATCAGCGACATGGATCATAACAGGTAGACCGAGCTCGCCCATGGCATCCCAGATCGGCTGGAGCCTAGGGTCATCTACCTTGACCAAGGCATTATGATGATCGCGAACGTGCAGACCAAGATCCTTCCACACTTTTAAGCCGCCCGCGCCGCGAGCCGTTTGCGAGCGGATACGGTTGGCCGCCCATTCGGGAAACCTATCGCCGAGTACCGCCCATTCGCTCCACTGGATACCGCCAAAAACGGTAAATTTCTCGGGGGCTTTTTGTTTTATGGTTTGGAGATGCTTATCGAGCAAGTCTTCACCCCATCCACCATCCAGATCTACCATGTGCGTTACACCAGCTTGCTCCAACTGATCGAGCAATTCACCGATGGGTTTGTTATCCCATCCTCCACCGAATGGTTCCGCTAAGTGGTTGTGAGCATCGATCACAGGGAATTTAGGTTTTTCGATGTATGTTTTTTTATGGACAAGTTGCTCAATAGGGCGAAACTGTTCGAGGTTCATAGGAAGTTTATTCTACTGAGTAATGGATCTTGTGAAAAAAGGAAGGATCGATGGAGTGAATGTTATCGGGCCCCAACCGATCAACTTCCCGCATTAGTGTAATGAAATCAGCCCTAAACGTGACCAGATCGATCCCACGGCAGGTGAGTTGCCATCGGTCTAATTTGGCAATGGCTTTTTCAGAGAGCTGAACAGCACCGATGTGGTTGGAGATCTGAATATGTAAAAAGACGACGGCTACTTGCAAGATCGCCTGATAGACCTTGCGAAATTCAGTAGAGTCTTCCCGCCAGGCGGTTTCCAACTCTTCATGAGCAGCGTAGAACTCACCTTGATTGAATAATTCCAATCCTTTTTGGGCTGCCGGGTGCAGTGTTTGCTGGCAGGGATCAATCGCCGGCATGGTTTGGGATACTTTCCAGCCATTTATCGGCTTCTTTGGGTGTTTTAAGATGAACTAGGATCAGCCGGGTGTACTCTGGTTGTTGTAGTAATGCTGAGTACTCTGTTTTTCTACGTTGATAGGTTTTGATCAGCCAGGCGAACAAAGAATCCTGAACAGACCATATCTTGAGGTGCGGCCAAAGCCTTTCCTGATTCGCGCCCCACAGCATCTCTTTGGTCCACCAGCGCCGCCATGTACGGTTCCACAAACGCCAAAAAATGGTCCAAAAATCATAATCCAGCCAAACCACAATTTCGGCCGCGTTCCAAGTCAGCTCGCGCGCGAAGTGATAATTCCCGGCTACAGCCCACTTTTCGGGTCGAATGGCTTCGGTAACCTTGGCTTGAAAATCTTCAACGCTTATGTGGGTCCAATCGGGGCGCCAATACAAAGCATCCAACTCGATGTATTCGAGTGATAGTTTTCGAGAGAGAGCTTCTGCCATGGTGGATTTGCCGCAACCGGTGGAACCGATGACAACAAATCGATGGTATGGGTAAGGAGGGACGACTGTCATATCCCGCTATTATAAGAGGAATGGGTAGAATAGGTATAACTGTGCTGTTTTTTATGTTAAGATTTGAGCATAATCCTTTAATAAAAAGAGGTTCTGATGTTTGACTTTCCTGATGATGAGATCGTTCCACTTTCGAAAGAACATGTGTTTTGGACCTGGTCCGCACAATCCAAAGTAAACCCGATCGCGGTTGCAAAAGCCAAAGGGGTTTATTTTTGGGATACCGCCGGAAAAAAGTACCTCGATTTTAACTCGATGACCATGTGCGTCAACATTGGTCATGGGAATGAAGAAGTCATTAATGCCATGAAGCAGCAATTGGATACAGTGCCATATGCCGCCCCGGGTATGACCACGCGCATTAGGGCAGCCGCAAGCAAGGCGGTGGCGGATATTACCCCTGGTAAGCAATTGACCAAGATTTTATTTACCCTTGGCGGCGCTGACGCCAACGAGAATGCCATCAAGATCGCCCGAGCGCATACCGGCAGGCATAAGATCCTCACCCGTTACCGCTCTTACCATGGCGCAACCGCCGGCGCGATGGCGGCTACCGGCGATCCACGAAGGGTAGCTTGGGAACCGAATTTGATGAATGGCGTAGTGCACTTTTTGGATCCGTACCGCTATCGATCCACTTTTCACCGCCTCAACCCAACCATTTCTGAAGCTGATTTTTGTCAGGATTACCTAAATCATCTCGAGGAGATCATTCTATATGAAGGTCCGGAGAGCATCGCCGCGATACTAATGGAATCTGTAACAGGAACAAATGGCATCATAATTCCGCCAAATGGGTATATGCAAGGCGTGCGCGCTCTTTGCGATAAATATGGCATATTGATGATCGCGGATGAGGTAATGGCGGGTTTTGGCCGTACAGGAAAATGGTTCGCCATCGAGCATTGGAATGTGATCCCTGACCTAATGACCATGGCAAAGGGGCTAACCTCGGCTTACGCTCCGCTGGGGGCGGTTGCTATGAAACCATCCATCGCCGCCACTTTTAGCGACCATGTATTTGAATCTGGCTTAACTTACACTTCCCATCCTGTATCCCTTGCCGCGGCTGTGGCGAATATTGAGGTGATGAAGAAGGATAGGATCGTTGAGAACTCTGAAAAAATGGGTAAGGTCTTAGGTGGTTTATTAAAAGATCTGGGTGAGTCACATCCATCAGTTGGGGATGTACGATCGATCGGCTTATTTGGGATCATCGAGCTGGTAAAAGATCGAAGCACTCGCGAGCCGATCACACCATGGAACACCAACAGCCCCGAGATGAACCAATTACGTAAGCAATGCCTAGAAAAAGGGTTGTTTGTTTATACTCACTGGCACACCATCTTGATAATTCCACCTTTGATCATTACAGAAGCAGAGTTGAAGGAAGGTTTTAGTATTTTGGATGAAGCGTTGGCGATCACGGATAGGTTTGTAAAGAATGAGCGTTAGTAAAAAAATTGTGGTGGTGGCTGGGAATATTGGCGCGGGAAAAACGGCCCTCACCGAGCGTATCGGGTCCCGCCTAAAGTGGCAGACAGGCTTTGAATCGGTTGCTGATAACCCATACTTGCCTGATTTTTACGCGGATATGAAGACCTGGTCTTTTCATCTGCAGATGTATTTTTTGGGGCATAGGGCAGAACAATACCTTCAGCTATCCAAAGAAAAACAATCGGTGATCTTAGACCGGTCTATTTACGAGGATGCCCACATCTTTGTGAGAGCATTACACCAAATGGGAAATTTATCTGAAAGAGATTATTCGGCATATCAGCGATTGTTTGATGTGGTTGTAAATGGGTTGCCGGTCCCGAATCTATTGATCTATGTGAAAGCTCCGGTGGATGTACTGATGGATCGGATCCACAAGCGAGCTCGTGGAATGGAAACGGGCATTAGTAAAGACTATCTACAATTGTTGGATACGTTCTATACCGAGTGGCTAGCGAATTTTGATTTGTGCCCAGTACTAACGATCAACACCGATAATCTGGATTACGTGAACAAGCCTGAAATTCAGGATCTTGTGGCGCAACACATCAGTGAAAAATTAGCAGGTAAAGAAGTAATTGATCTATAAAAAAGGGAAAAAATGGCATTTAAATTAGCGCCAATGTCCGAAGAGGATTTTCAGCGATTTCTGAATAAATCAATGCAAGAATACGCTTATAACCAAACAGTGGTGGGCAACTGGCTCCCTCAAAACGCGGTGGCTTTCGCGCGGGAAGAACAATCTCAGATGCTGCCGGATGGATTGAACACCCCCAACGCGTTTCTTTCCAATGTTATGGATGAGAATGACCAGAAAATTGGCATGATGTGGTTTTTTTTGGATGAAGATCGTCCTCAAAAAACGGTAGTTTTGCTAGATTTCTTTTTATTTCCCGCTTTCCGCGGCAAGGGTTTTGAAGCGGATGTTTTGAAAACATTTGAGGAAGGTATAAAAAGCATTGGGGTAAAACGAATTGAGCTGCAAGTATTTGGACATAAAACCGATGAAGTGCAGATGTATATGGATAATGCCTACAAGCAGACCATGGTGCTCTTCGGTAAAAATCTGGAAGGATAAAAATGATCACCTTTAGACAAATGACGGATTCCGAATTCCAAAGTTATCTTGAGTCTGCGATCATAGGTTACGCGGCAGAAAAGGTGCAGGCTGGCAATTGGGATGAGAGCAACGCCTTGCAACGATCTCGTGACGCGCACCAAGAATATTTGCCGCAAGGAGCGAAGACCCCGAACAATTTTCTCAATATATTGGCGAATGAGGAAGGGCAGGCGGTTGGGTATATTTGGTACAGTATATTGGAGAATGTGAAATCGACCCTGTTCTTATACGATTTTGAAGTATACGAAAACTTTCGCCGTAAAGGGTATGCCTTGCAGAGCCTAAATGTGTTGGAAGGGAAAGCCCGAGAGCTTCGGTGCGAGCATATTGAGTTGCATGTTTTTGGGTTTAATACTGGCGCTCAGGCACTGTATGAAAAAGCGGGATATTTCGTTACCAACATCAACATGAAGAAGACAATAAAATAGGGCTGGCAATTTTGCCAGCCCTATCAATTTCGATCTTAGGTATTTTTAAAGTAGATCTTCCATCAAATTCATAGGGACAACAGCACAGCCAACAATTCCAGGGCCAGTATGTACGCCCAGCACTGGCGAAATGCGCGTCACTTCCATCTTCGCCACCTTCAAGCGGCTATCCAACAAAGTCGCCAATTCTTCAGCGCCTTTTTGAAAACGACCATGGAGAACGGTGACCCAAACAGGGGTGTTTTGGTAGATACCAGTTAGGTTGTCGGCGATCGCTTCCATCGCGGCTGGGATGGTTCGCATTTTGGTAACGGTGCTGTATTTGCCATCTTCGTGCGAAACATTGATGACCGGTTTTAGTTTGAGCAAGGAACCTAACAAAGCGGACACACGCCCAATACGCCCACCCCTTGCGAGATATTCGAGGGTTTCGAGTGTGTAGATCACTTCGGTTTTTGATCGGATCTCCGTCAATCGTTCGGAAATTTTTTCCATCGACCATCCCGCGTTCAATGCCATCGCGGCTGCCAACACTTGGAAGCGCTCTCCGCCGGAAAGGGTCATCGTATCCCAAAAGTGGATGTTATGGTTTTCTGAAATACTCTCAGCTCCAACTCTCGCGGCATTGATGGTTCCACTAAGGCCGGCAGAGATGTGGATTGAAAAGGCTGATTTCCCCGTCTCGAGGATCCGTTTGTAAATTTCGGCGAAATTACCGCTGGAAGGTTGGGCAGTGGTAGGAATATTTGGTCTCATTTCCTCGAGTCGATTATAAAAATCATCCGCTGAAATATCAGATGATTTCATTTCTCCCTCAGGAAATTGGATAAATAATGGGGCTGTGACGATGTCGTACTTTTCCATTTCCTCTGGGGTCAGTTCTGCAGCACTATCGGTCACAATTTTCATTTACTTTTATCCTTTTTAATTTTCATTATACAATACCGCGATATCAGTTGTTATTCTTATGTAGAGTAAACAAAACGAATCGGAGCTGATATGATGCGTTCAAATTTCTTGATTTCATCATAGAACGGTTCGATCTGAATAAAGTTGTGCGTTACCGATTCCCACATAAATACCCACCCACCGATCAGAATTGCTTCTTTGATGATATCCGTTATCAAACCCGCCATTTCAAATTGCATACTGATCACGTAGATCGAAAGGCAAGCGAGTGATATCACCAGGTGTTTAAAAGCAGACTTGCGCGTAGCTGTTATCCGTTTTTCGGTAACAAAGATCTCGTGTTTGTAAAAATTATTAATGCTCCCAAGGCATTCTTTTTCCCGTCCTAAATTTACTGGCTCATTGATGATCTCAATGGTCATGTCAATTTTAAACTCGGAATCGATCTCGTTGGAACATTGGTCGAGATAATCAACCAACTCCTTCGAAAGATCACGCGCGGGGGCTGGCGATGGGTCGATCGGATTGTAAAGATCGTCATATCGCGACAAGCAAATAGGAATCGTCATCGTGTTTGTGACGCGGTCGTAGGGGTACATCTCAAAAACCATCGAGTTCGTTTTCATTCAATCATCCGTTATAATTTTTTACCTATGAATGTTATTATACGAAAGTTTTTGGAAAAAGATTTCAACGCTGTCTTGATCTTATGGAGGATAGCACGGGAGAGGTCTTTGCCAGAGTTCGAACGTACTAAAGGACATTTTCTTTTTGAGGACCTAGCCTATCTTCGTGATCGAATTCTGGCGAAGGATACGGTATGGGTGGCAGTGGATGCGCAGGATAGCCCTATCGGTTTTTTGGCGATGCAAGGCGATCTCATCGATCATTTGTATGTTCATCCAAACTTTTGGCGGCAGGGGATCGGGCGCGCCATGCTTGATAAGGCTCTGCTAACTTCCCCAGCGGGTGTTTGCCTTTTTACCTTACAGATCAATACCGTTGCCCAGCATTTTTACGAGAAAAATGGATTTACGATCATCGCGCGAGGGGTAAGCCCCGCGCCTGAAAACGAACCAGACCTGAAATATGAATACCGACCGGAATAGGAACTGCAAATGTCAGAAATTGATCCATTAAGGCCTACATATTTGGAAGTTAACCTGCAACAACTGCGCAAGAACGTGGAAGCGATCCGCGCTCACGTTGCCCCCGCAAAGGTGTTGGTGATGTTAAAAGCAAACGCCTACGGCCACGGCATTGAGGGCGTAGCGCCATTTATCGAACCCTACGTCGATCAGATCGGTGTGGCGATCTTAGATGAGGGGATCCAACTGCGAAAACTTGGAATTACCAAGCCGATCTTGGTGGCGGGTGGAACCCTGCTTGAATTAGTGCCCTATTACCTCAAGTATGACCTGACGCTGACGGTGTCCTCCTCTCCTTTATTGCAAGCCGCGGAAGAAGTTTCAAAAAACGCCGGCAAGAAATTGAAGGTCCATCTGAAGATCGATACTGGTATGGAGCGCTCCGGCATCCGATGGTACGAAGCTGGTCCATTTTTGGAAGAAACATTGAAATGCTCTCATTTGGATATTGAAGGAATTTATACCCATTTCGCGAATTCTGAGACCCTTGAAGAGGAGTTAGAGGAAAAGAAGTCTGCTTTTTCTTATGCTAGCGATCAGTTAGCCCGCTTTACCCAAGTGCTTGATTTTTACAAAGAACGTAATATTCCAACTCCACCGTTGCGCCATACCGCCAATTCGGCGGCAATATTAAACCTGCCCGAAAGTTATTTTGATATGGTACGGCCGGGGGTCATGTTTTATGGAGTTTACCCAGATGAAGATGTTCGAAAAACGGTCGAGATCAATACCGCGCTTACTTGGCGGTCCTCTTTGGTTTATTTCAAAAAAACACGAGCCGGGAATCCGGTCAGTTACGGTTCCTTGTGGGCACCTGAACATGATGTAAATATCGGAACGATTCCGTGCGGGTACGCGGACGGTTATTTCCGTAGGATGTCTACCTTGCCAAAAGTGATCGTAAACGGCAAGAAATATCAGCAAGTTGGCCGAATTTGCATGGACCAATGTATGGTCAATCTTGAAGCCGATACCGCTGAGGTGGGAAATCCTGTTATATTGATGGGTATAGATGAAGCAAGCGGTGAAAGGATCACCCCCGAGGATCTGGCCGCTTGTGCTGGAACAAATACATATGAAGTGATGACCAACATAAGCGCTCGGGTTCCCAGGGTCTTCATTGGCAATTAATAGCACAGAAAAACTTCCCGTTTACGGGATAGCGATCAGGAGAAATGAATGAAAATTGTGAACTATATCCGATTGACCGTTGTCGCGGTCATCGTGATCATTTTGGACCAGTGGACGAAGTCGTTGGTTCGCCAACTGCCTTTAGGTGCCACATGGCTGCCACAGGGGTGGGAAGGGTTAGCGCCATACGCCCGTTTTGTACATTGGTATAACACTGGTGCGGCTTTCGGGTCTTTTCAAGGGTTCGGTTGGGTATTTACGCTGTTGGCTTTTGTGGTTGTTGCTTTCATTGTTGTGTATTTTCAAAAAGTCACCGGCGATATTTGGTGGATGCAAGTAGCGATGGGAATGCAAATGGGCGGGGCGATCGGAAATGTGATCGACCGTCTAACGAACGATATGAAGGTGACCGACTTTATTTCAGTTGGCACTTTCGCGGTGTTTAATATTGCGGATGCGGCAATTTCAGTGGGTACCGCGGTACTATTAGTAGGTCTTTATTATTTGGACAATTTGGAAGCAAAGAAACAAAAATTGGCTGAGCAATCTGAAGAGGCCATTGGAGAGAATTCTGTTGAGTGAAATGTTAGATCGTGTTGAAAAATTGGAATGTCAGGCCGAAGAAGATATTCGGTTAGATAAATTTTTAGTGGAACAATTGCCTGAGTTTTCTCGATCAAGGCTGCAAACGCTCATTAGCGAGAGTAAGGTAACGGTAAACCAAAAGATCATTACAAAATCCGGTTACATCTTGGCTTATGATGATTTGGTCGAGGTAGCGATTCCTGCAGTAAAGGATATTGGGTTGGTAGCGGAAGATATCCCATTGGATATCATTTTCGAAAACTCAGACTTGTTGATCGTCAACAAACCTGCCGGTATGGTGGTTCATCCCGCGGTGGGGCATAGTTCAGGAACTTTGGTTAATGCTGTGCTGGGCTATGACCCTGAACTTGAGGGTATTGGCGGAGAAGAGAGACCTGGTATCGTTCATCGTTTGGATAAAGATACCTCGGGTTTGATCGTCGTAGCGAAAAATGACCAATCCCTTCGTTGGCTGCAGGAACAATTTCGATTGCGCCT
>CAIRYE010000216.1 GCA_903882765.1 uncultured Anaerolineae bacterium | reverse complement strand
GAAATTGACCAAAACAAGATTCGCTACGTGCCATCTCATAACGAATTATGGGAAGAAACTGTGTTTCTTTGCCTGAAATGCCGTCAAGATCTAGCCTCTTTTTTTGTTGAGCACCAACGTAATTTTGAATCTTGTTGCCCCAATTGTGGGCTTCCAATTATTGCGGCTACTCTCCCACCAAATTCGGCTCAGTTTCAATAGTTCCATAGTAGGCTCGTTCCTGGATCGATGGTGAGAAGTATTATGAATGATCAAAACGAGCGGAGCCATTTTGACCTCTGGAATATTCGTGACGCGATCATTAATGGCAGCCATTTTGATTGGCAAGCAGGCGATGCTGGTGATCGCGCTGATAGCTTTTCTCACTGCCGGAGAAAACCGGGCAGCTCGTTTCTTGGTATTTGAAGGGGTGAGAAATGTTGGAATTTCTCGCAAAATGCAGTGGGGGCCATCGACCAGAGTCAATCGAATTTATCGGACGAAATAGTATCGTATACCATCGAAATGCGATTCAGGGATGAGGTCAAGATCGAAGCGGCAAATGCCAAATTGGTTTGATTTTAAAAATGCCTTGATTCGTTCTTTGTGGCCAACTTTAAAAGCTCTATTAATTGGCTTGGTTGTATGGTACCCTTGTACAAAGCGACCCAAAAACGCTTTCAGCCGGACAAACCCAGGAAACTAACCAGCAATTTCATACAACTCGTTCATTTTTAACCCAAACGCCCTTGCCGGGTGAAAAAGAGCATTCACCACAAAATCGGCAAAACAAATCCGAGACTAAATTGGACAAATTTTGTCTTGACTACCAGCTCTCAATGTTTTAACATTGATACTACTAATGTGCCCTAAGTAAAATCAAAACTACTCAAACACCCCATAGGAGGTGAAAATGAGCCCCAAAACTGATGATGGATTTAGCGCGGAAGAAAAAGCCGCTATGAAAGAGCGCGCAAAGGAGCTGAAAGCTGCCGCCAAAGCTGGTCAGGATCAAGCGGCACATGAAAAGATCTTGTTGGAAAAGTTCGCTGAGTTGACTGAACCAGATCGCTCCACAGCCACTAGGTTTCACGAGTTGATCAAGAGAAACTTTCCAATGCTTGCCGCAAAAACTTGGTACGGTATGCCAGCCTACAACAAGGAGGGCAAAGTGTTGGTCTTTTTCCAAAGCGGGTTGAAGTTTGGCACCCGCTATTGCACAGTTGGGTTTAGCGACCAAGCCGCGCTAGATGATGGTAATCTTTGGCCTTCCTCGTTCGCGCTAAAAGAACTTACCCCCGAGGTTGAAACACAGCTGATCGGGGTGATCAGAAAAGCGGTTGGATAGGGATCAATTGCAAGTCCAACTTCCAAATAAGGTTAGGTCTTCCGCCCGTAAAATTTACCTGGCATCCTGCGCGTTGATCGCCGAGGATTTACGGGCTGATGGTTTTACCTACTCAAAATCAAAAGGTACCTTGCAGCGTACATCCAAGGAACAGAACCTGGTTTTTCAGATCGTTTTTCAGTCGAGCCACCAAAATAAAGCTGGCAAACTGGTTGTGCTTTGGGTGCATGGGCACGTTTTATCACCCGCGTTAAAGGTATGGCGAGCAACCCATCCTTGTCTTCGCAGGGGGTCTGATCTTCTTGCCGGCGGGCAAATCGGAAATTTGGTGGAACCACCATCATGGATGGAATGGAACTTGGCGGACGCGTCTATGCGAGGTGAAGAAATTGAAAATGTCATTTCAACCATCCGTATGATCCTTTTCCCGTTCTTCCAGTTGTTTGATAGAAAAGAAGACCCGCTATCCCTCTCGCGGAATAGTAATCTCCTCGGAATTCAACCAGCCGATATCTTAGACCTGCTGATGTGTTATGGATCTCGGACAGACACTGCCAATGCCGCACAAAACATGTTAGAGAAATTACCTGGCGCGTTAGTTCGCTATCCATCCGCGCTGGCTCAATTTCGCGAAGAAGGGCTGCCGCCGTACACCCTCACCAATTATGGAGAAGTTTTGGCTGCCGCAACGATCCTGTTTGATCTTCATTTTAAAACGGGAGCAACCACATAGGTAAATCTCGGTAGATTGATCAACAACCCGAATTGATTGCCAAGCAAAAAACCTGTTAGAGTCGAGTGCGTCGCCTTTACGATGAGATAGTTTGTATAATGAGTCAATAAGAAGAGGATTTACTCTTTTATTCGGATCAAGAAAAGCGGATCGACCCATTAGATAAATATATGCTGGCGTCGAGGAAGAATAACACTAAGTTTTACGCAATTGTATTGCTATTAGGTAGGAGCAAAAAATGAACCCAACCAATCCAAAAGTAAATTTTTACTTTGAGAAAAATAAAAAATGGCGGCCGGAAGTAGAAAAGTTGCGAAGTATCGCGCTCGATAGCCCATTGACCGAAGAATTAAAATGGGGCGTGCCCTGCTACACCCTCGAGAACAGCAACGTTCTCTTGATCCATGATTTCAAAGAATACTGTGCCATTTTGTTTCCCAAAGGTGTCTTGCTCAAAGACCTTAAGGGCATCTTGATCCAACAAACCGAGAATGTACAATCAGCCCGGCAGGTCCGCTTTACCAGCTTAGAGCAGATCGAAGAGATGGAACCGGTTCTCAAGGTTTATATCAATGAGGCCATTGAAGTGGAAAGATCTGGCTTGAAGGTAGAGTTTAAGAAACCAACCGAATTCAAAATCGCTGATGAATTTAAGACAAAATTGGATGAAAACCCCGCGCTCAAGACCGCGTTTGAAGCCCTAACCCCTGGAAGGCAGCGGGCTTACCTGCTGTTCTTTGCCGCGCCCAAACTAGCCAAAACCCGCGAAGCACGAGTTGAAAAATCCGTTCCTCAAATTTTAATGGGCAAGGGATTGGACGATTAAAAACCATCGCTCAGATTCATCCGACTAGCGAAAATTGGACCAAGGGCACAAAGTTCCCGAAGCGTCTTCCGGTTTCGGAAGACGCTTTTTCTTGTGAGATAATTACCTTGCCACAGGGTTAGGCAGCAGGAGGTTTGGGCAAACTTGTTCAGAAAACGGAAATAAGGCATGAAAAAATCCGATCAACGATACATTCTAGTTTTTGTAGCTTTCTTCTTTCTACTAAGCGCTTGCGCCTCTCCAACTACCATAACTCGATCGCCCACCGTGTCTGATCCAACCACTGCGCCATTTGCTTTGCCCACCGGGGATTTTGTGCTGAGTTGGGATATTTACAACAGTATGTACAATTCCACGGGCGGAATTTTGACCCTTCGCAAACAAGGAACTACCTACACCGAAACGATCGTCTATCCTGACGGATCTTGCGGAACCATAGAATTGTCGATCATTTCTGAAGGCGAAGAAATTAGCCTAACGGACCGCCCAGGCAATCCCTTTGGCGACAAAATGGTGATCACGGGTGACGGGTACTTAAATTATTTTGACGGCCAAGGTTTTATCTATGGGGTTCCCCCCATACAAAACCAAACCGGGATCGTCACCGAATGCCTTCAGCCAACCAACGAACAAGGACAGGAGATCAATGTTGCCCTTACTGTTGTGTCGGTTGAGCCACTGGGTGGGAACCAAGTTAGAATTACCCTTTCTACGAACTTACCTGATGGAATGAACTTGATGGTTGACTTAAAAGGGTCCGGGGGATATTAGGCGCAAGACGATCCTCAGGTTGCGGACGGGGTATTGGTAACAGATTTTGGGAATGTCGTCGCGGACAATTACGAACTCACCATTACATCCCCAGTTGTTTCGGTTCAACCTGAAAAAATCAAACCCTTGCTGGGCGAAAATGGGGAGAATTTAGTCGGCGATCTGGTCTCATACGACGCATCGTGGGGTAGTTATTTTCTTGAATTTAAAAGCCTTTTCACCATTGATTAAATAAGCGGCAGTTTGTCGGCCTTGTTGGTCTTTCGATAGCCATCACTCCTTCATTGCAGCAAGGTACAGATCCTCAACCGCCTTTCGTGCCCATGGAGTTCGGCGTAAAAACGTGAGGCTGGACTTGATCGAAGGGTCATTAAAAAAGCAACGAACGGGGATGCGTCTATAAAGCTCGGACCAGCCATATTGTTCAACTAATCGCGTTAGTAGTTTTTCTAGGGTAATGCCATGCAAAGGATTTTTGGGGTGTTCGATCTGATCCATACGTAGTTCCTCTTTAAGAAAGACGATTCCCATCTTCATGGTTACCTGATATTTTTGCCATACTACTTACCTTTGGCGTGATCACTGAGATCTATCCATTGATTGTACCTGACAAAACAGGGATACTCGCTTGTTGTCAAGACACCCATATTTCCCATATTTCTTTAATAACGATTGGTGGTTCTAAAGGGTAATTAAAAAAAGAATGAACATTTTGGGGGCTGCCACTACCCCTTTTTCAAAAAGTCAGGGGTAATCCTATACCTTTTCTATACTTTTTCGAGGCAAAAGTATAGGAGAGCAACTTTTTTGTGAGAGATAATAAAAGTATCAAAGTATTTTTATTCTAGATTGTTCGAAACAGGAGAGTACCATGAAAAAAATCATCTTTACCGCCTTGATCATTGCCGCTTTATTGATCGGCATTACTGGCACCGTTTTTGCGAAAGGTCCCGCCGAATATACCATCGATGTTCGTAACCGCACTGGCGCCCCCGTTCAGTTCAATTACCGTGGCGCTGATGGGATCAATCACTGGGCCACCATCCCCGCGGGTGTTACCTCACTTACCCTCACCCAGGGCGTTTATGCCTACTGGGCAGACCCCAAGTGCGGCCACATTGCCGGCAATGTTAATATTGACGCCCAAAACAAAACTCTTTGGATCGGCTGCGAAAGCGCGCACCCATTCGTGGTCGCGACATTCATACGCAAAAGTTCTTCCTGCTCCGATTGGGGTGTATTCACTTCATTTGACGGCTTTTACTATTCCCAAACAAATTGGGTAGAAGGTTCCGATATATGGGATTCATGGTCAGCTGATAGAATTGACCTCCATGATGGGATTTATGGTTGTTTTTCTGATTTTCCTTATACGGACTATTTTGTAGGGGTGCCCTAATTGTTCTAGTGCGTAAAACTATCTACAGAGCCTGCAAAAAAGCAGGCTCTGTTTTTTGTATTTTTTTTGCCTATCATAGTTGAACTCCGAAAAAAACCTTTTCCCACATCCATACCACCTGTCATTGTCCAACCATGTATATTTTCTAACGTACAAAGTAATCTTGGAATCAAACCATTGGGTAGAAAATTGCTCAAAGTTGCAGCCGGCAGTTTATCCCTTTCGGCCTTTCTTGCCGCCGATGTAACCGAGTTTTTGGAACGCGCCCTGATATGTCTTAAATCACTGCGACAAGCTACCATGGTCAACTATTGCGCGCGTAGGCACTTTTTTCCCGAACACTCTGTTCAACCCATAGAAAATTACGATGGATTTTTCATGTCGTCGGTTTCTGTTGATCCAAATAATGTAAATAGGAATAACTAATTGAAGAGAAGGTGGTTATTTCTGGAGCGGGGCTTCTTTCTCTGGATAAAACTTGTTGAATACCTAAGTTACGCTGGGTATTATTCGTAATTTCTAACTTACCATTTATTTTAGGATTAACCAAATTCAAAAAGACCAAAACTCACAACCGGAAATCAAGCCAGTCCATTTTTCACTATGGAACAATTAAACCCTTTGGTCTAAAATATTACTTAGCTACTCATTTAAATAACAGTTTTTCGTTCTTATTCAAGACCTAAGGAGAGAGCTATGAAAAAAGTATTGTTTACTGCTTTAATGATCACCTCTTTGTTGATCGGCATATCCGGCACCGTTTTTGCCAAAGGTCCCGCTGAATTCACCATTGATGTTCGTAACCGCACTAGCGCTCCCGTTCAATTCAATTATCGCGGCGCTGATGGGATCAATCATTGGGCAACCATTCCCGTTGGCGTTTCCTCTCTTACCCTCACCCAAGGCGTTTACACTTACTGGGCAGATCCCAAATGCGGGCATATAGCCGGCAGTGTAAATGTAGATACCCAAAACAAAACCCTTCTAATTGGCTGCGAAAACGCGCATCCTTTCGTGGTTTCAACCCTCATCCGTTATGATCCCTGCGCTGATTGGGGTATTTTTCTTTTTAGTACTCAGTTCTTCTCTTACACAAATTGGACTGGAACCCAAGAAAATTGGAATGATTACGCGAATTTGTTTTATGCTAACGGCGGTATTTGGGGTTGTTATTCTGATTTTGATGGGATCACAGATTACTTTACAGAACTCTAGAATAGCCCTTTTATCCAAATTATCAGCATAAATGAATTTTCTTTTTCAACGGGGGCTTTTTCCACGATGAAAAACTTAACTAAACAAGCAGATCTAAGGTCCATGATTCGCGTTTTCCCAACCAAAATTAATGATCACGACTAGCTTGGGTTTATATATTTAGAAATGCGCGGACAGGGTAAAGGTTATTGGATAATGTCAATAAAGAGAGAAAATGTCTTCTGATGTGAATTTTGTAAGCTATATAGTAGATCAAATAACCGGCGCAGGTAGGATCAGCTATCGCAAGATGTTCGGCGAATATGCCCTGTATTGCGATGGCAAGGTAGTGGCGTTAGTGTGCGATGACCAGCTGTTTCTCAAGCCAACTACCGCCGGGCGACAGGCCATCCCTGACTTAGTGGAAGCCCCACCCTACCCTGGCGGGAAAGATTGGTTACTGATCGATGCCGGCCTGGATGACGCGGACTGGATCAGTCAGCTAGTCCGCATTACAGCCGCCGAACTGCCTACGCCAAAACCAAAAAAACCAAAAACACCACGGAGAGTCGCATGACAACATCCAACCCCACAGGCTTTTTCGCCCTACCCGCCACCGGCAATGGCAAGGCTGTGCTAGTTCTGCATGCATGGTGGGGACTAAACAGTACAATGCGCGTTTTTTGCCAGCGATTGGCAGATGAAGGGTACAGTGTATTTGCTCCGGATCTTTATGCCGGCAAGATTGCCACCACCATCGCGGAGGCTGAAGTGCTTGTACAGACCTTGAACACGAACGATGAGCCCGCCCGACAGCAGATACAAGATGCCTCAAGATCTCTCTCCATAACGCGGGCCTCTGGTGAACCCTTGGCTATTATTGGTTTTTCTCTTGGCGCATATTTCGCTTTGGACCTTGCCGCCACCTCGCCGGAGTTAGTTCGCTCGGTGACGTTGTTCTATGGCACTGGTGGAGGTGACCTGAGGTCCTCAAGAGCGTCCTTCTTGGGCCACTTTGCCGGCAACGACCCCTACGAACCGAACGAGGGTGTGGACGCGTTAGAGGAAACACTGCGCAAACTGGACCGGCCGGTCACCTTTCACCATTACCCCGATGTTGGCCACTGGTTCTGTGAGCCGGACCGAAGCGACGCCTACAACCCCGATGCCGCCGACCTAGCATGGCAACGGACGCTGGATTTTCTTCGACTGACCTTTTAAGGGAGAAACGATAACCTTATTTCCCGAAACGAATAGGAATTATGGGATGTCAAAACGAAAAATAATGTGAGCCCTTAGCTCTCAATTTAACTAAATTAGATCCGGAACTACCATAGAGAAAAAACTAGATGTGCGAGATTATTTGCTCGGCCGCCAGGAAAAGCGGAAGAACCAAAAAAAGCTAAGGAGCAACGATGAAAAATATATCCATGGTTTTTGTTCTATTATTTTTCACTACAATATTAACCGGTTGCGGACAAAATACAACCATCCCTTTGGAAGCTGATTCGATGAAAGGGTACGAGCTTTACAGTTGGAAAAACGGCGATGAGTGGAATTTCTCGTTATTGATCGGTACAAACCGCGAGAAAACGATCGAGGAAATTCAAAACGCTGAAACTACCCTGAAAAACATAAGCGAACTTAATACTACCTTAGAACAATTAGCTCCAGGTCAATACATCAGTTGGTCTACTAAAGACTCCCTTGCGTTCCCGCCGGCCTACTTGATCGAACAAGTAAAGCAGATCTGCGCGGAGCAAGATTTGGTCTTGAACATCGCGAAGTAAGATTGTGATCTGTGTTACCAGACAAGGTTTAAACCTCCTTTTTTGGAAACGAAATGGTTTCGAGCCACACAGGTACTTCGATCTCATCGAATATTTCTAGACACCTCATCGATGCAACGAGGTGCCCACCGACAGGTAATGGAACACGCAATTTCCGGCATTATCTTAACAACCGATCATCGGTAGGGAGCCAAAAATAATGGTTTGCTACCGATGATTTTTCATATTTGCAGTTGTTTTTTTTCTAGAAATTTACTTATTTCTTATGAAGGGGTACTTGTCTATCTGTGCAATAATAAAAAGAAGTAGATTTCCTATCATTATGACAAATAAACAAAAACCATTTGTGATCGGCGTTCTCTCTTGCTGGCTTGTGATCATCATCACATCTCTCGCATGGAACCTTGACCAGGAAACTCAACGTCACAACCAAACCCATTTAGAGAACGCCAGAGAGTATTTTAGCCTCATCGTAACCACTCGCTTGTGGAACGCGCAATCGGGCGGGGTTTATATGCCGATAAGCGATCTGGTTACTCCGAACCCCTACCTCGATACCCCAGCCCGCGATATTACCACCGATCAAGGCGTCCACCTGACTATGATCAACCCCGCCTATATGACCCGTTTGATCGGGGAATTGGCGGATAAGCGCGACAATGTAAAATTCCACCTCACCAGCCTAAACCCGATCAACCCATCCAATGCCCCGGCGGACTGGGAAAGAACAGCCTTAACCTCCTTTGAAACGGAAAAGAAATCAGAATTTTATGGGTACGCGGCGGTAGGAAATGGATCCGTTTACCGATATATGGCTCCACTGATCACCGATGAGAGCTGCCTAACCTGCCACGCAAAACAAGGTTATAAAGTGGGTGATATTCGGGGCGGAATCAGTATTACTTTTCCCAATGCGCCAATGGATAATTCACCGCTCATCATCAGCCACATCGTTTTCGCGATCTTCGGGAGTATAGTTATCCTCATTTATGGTGGACGGTTGGGGAATGTCGTGAGCCTCCTTGAAAACTTATCCAACATAGATGGTTTGACACAGATCGCCAATCGCCGTTACTTTGATGATCACCTGAGGAAGGAATACTTCAATAGCAAACGGTTTAAAACTCCCCTCTCCGTTGCTATTTGCGACCTCGATAATTTCAAGAAATTCAACGATACATATGGTCATCCAGCTGGAGACGAGTGTTTGAAGCAGGTTGCGCAAGAAATGCGGAGTGTTATGAAACGCTCTCGCGATCTTGTCAGCAGGTATGGCGGGGAAGAATTTGGCATCGTATTACCATACACCAATGGAGAAGCCGCAAAATACTTGTGCACCTTGATCAATGAGAAAATTTCCGCCCTTCAGATAGCGCAGGGAAAGGACACTCTACACCCTTATGTAACGCTCAGCATCGGAATAGCCACATATTTTGGGGATGAAACCTCCATTCAGGACCTACTGAGAAATGCCGATAACGCTCTATATGCCGCTAAAGAAAATGGGAAAAATCAATCTATCCATTACTTAGATATCTCACTTTAGCCAAATTACGCTTTCGAGGTTCCCTTCCCCACACCTTCATTCGCGCAACTAAAAGGCGGGTTCTCCAAATTTTTCCATAATAAGAAATATAATCAATATGCCGTAGTCTTACAGGCAATTTTTGATATTTCGATCGGAGCAACGATATGTTGGGTATTTTAGATGGAAAGGTCGCGGTAATTACCGGCAGCTCACGCGGGTTAGGTCTTGGTATTGCACAGGAGTACGCTGGCGCGGGTGCTTCGGTTGTGATCGCTTCGCGCTCCCAACGGTCGGTGGACGAAGCGGTAGCCTTGATCCGCTCTCAAGGCGGGGTGGCAAGTGGTATGGCGGTGGATGTGGCAGATCTTGATCAAATGAAAGCGCTTTGTGATTTCGCTATCAACCATCATGGCAGCCTTGATATTTGGGTGAACAACGCTGGTACAGCCGGCCCTTATGGCCCTACCATCGGCTTCGAACCAGCGGAATTTACCCAGGTGGTGAACACAAACATCATGGGGGTTTACCATGGTTCTCTTGTTGCTATGCGGCACTTTACCCAACAAAACTCGGGCAAGCTTATTAATATGCTTGGGCATGGTTATAACGGCCCCGTGGCGTGGCAAAATGCCTATAGCGCCAGCAAAGGGTGGGTTAACTCCTTCACAAAAGCTCTTGCCATCGAATCAAAAGAGAGTAAGGTTGGCGTGTTTGCCTTCAACCCCGGCATGGTACTCACCGAATTGTTGACCAATGTCGATGTGATCGAGGGGTCGGAAGACCGGCTCAAGGTCTTCCCTACCATTGTACGAATGTGGGCAAAGCCGCCAAGCATCCCTGCCAAAAAAGCCCTTTGGATCGCTTCTTCCGCCACCGATGGAAAAACAGGGCTCTTGGTCAACATCTTCTCCCCTTGGACAATGCTCACCGGTGCCATCGCTGAAGGCTACCGCTGCTTATTTCACAAACCCGATTCCGGCATTGATTTTCAAATCAAACCTATCCCTCGCTTCAAGGGTTAGCTGATTTAAATCATAAACAGAGATCTTCTCATGAGTGCTTATACCGACATACAACAGCTATTAAATTCCTTTTAAGAGGGTTACACCGATCGCGACCTAACGCAAGTGGATGCTTTTATGCGCTACTTTACCCCTGATGCTGAGGTGATCGGTACAAACGGTGTGCGCCCAGGGCAGGATGAATGGTATAACGGCCGCCGATCTGCCCGTGAGTTGGTGAGCGGAGATTGGGAAAGCTGGGGGGATGTTCTTCTTGACCTCAACACCGCCTCGATCAAGGTAATTGGCGATGTGGGTTGGATTGCCGTACCCGCCACCGTGACCCAGCGAATTGGAGATGAGAATTACCAATCTTATCTGGATTTTGTGAAAAACTTCATCGAAACCTCCACCTTGCCCGCCGAGCAAAAGTTACACCACATTTTGCGTGGTGGAACCAATACCGTTTACGAACTTCGTCGCGGCGAAGTCTTTGTTTGGGCATTACGCTTTTCCGCGGTTGTGGTACGCCAAGAAGATAG
>CAIRYE010000215.1 GCA_903882765.1 uncultured Anaerolineae bacterium | reverse complement strand
ACCTTGTCTAGATTTATATTAATCATATCACCCCTGTCAATGATTAACCCAACACCTTCCCAAACCTGTACCTTCATTCTCTAAGGAATCTCCCTGTCATTCCCCAAATGAACAACACTTTACGAGCGAGGTCCAGCTTTCCGACTCTCGGGCAAATAAAAAACAGAGAGGCAAGATATGTTTTGCCTCTCTGTTCTGAAGAGAACCGCCATCCTCGAAGAAGATCCTCGGCTATTTGCGCGGCCGGCTAGAACAGCCCCTGCAAATACTGCTTGGTGCGCTCTTCGCGCGGATTACCAAACACCTCCGCCGCCGGCCCTTGCTCCACCACTTCGCCTAGGTACATGAACACTACATGGTCTGCCAGGCGTTTTGCTTGCCGCAGGGTGTGCGTTACCACCACGGTGGTGTATTTTTCTTTTAGCTCTAGTAATTTATGCTCAATATGCGCCGAGCTAACCGGATCCAACGCTGAGGTGGGCTCATCGCCCAAGATGATCTCCGGCTCCACCGCCAAGCCGCGCGCCAAGCACAAGCGTTGCTGCTGGCCGATAGAAAGCGCCGTGGCGGGGTCGTGCAGGCGTTTGCCCACTTCGTCCCACAAGCCGGCCAGTTCTAAGTAGTGCCGCACCGCTTGTTTGTATTCAATGGTTTCTTTGCGCATTTGGTGAATATACATGCCATACGAAACATTATCAAAGATCGACATGGGCAGCGGGGTTGGCCTCTGCGCCAGCAGCCCTACCCGCTTACGTACCTCGGTCACATCCACATCGGGCGAGTAGATATTATGTCCATCTACCAACACCTGCCCGGCGATGGTCACACCTTCGTTCAACTCCAAAAAGCGGTTCATGGTCATTAGCAGGGTGGTTTTACCGCAGCCCGATGGCCCCATAATAACAGTGATGCGGTTCCGTGGGATCTCGAGATTGACGTTTTTGAGTACTTCTTGTTTTCCGTAACTTACTTTTAGGTCTTTTACCTGAATATGGCTTTCCATTATTTCACCGTATACTTGCTTAATTTTGCGGATAATGCCCGCGAGCCAAAGCTCACCACCAATACCACGATGGTAAGGATGAGCGCCGAGGCATACCCTCGCTCACGAACCGCGGGGTAGGGCGTGCTAAGTTGAAAAAACACCGCCAAGGGCAAACTTGCCGTGGGCGACATAAGCGAGCTGGGCAGCCTATCGGTGTAGCCAGCGGTGAACAGCACGCTGGCGGCATCGCCAATGCCCCTGCCAAACGCCAATAAAATGGCGGTAATAATGCCCGGCAACATTTGCGGAACCACCACCTTGGTGGCAACTTCCAGTTTGGTGCTGCCCAATGCCAGGGCGGCGTGCTCTAAACCCTTCGGCATACGACGAATCACTTCGTCCATGGCGCGCGTCATAATCGGCAGCTCTACCAGCGATAGGATGAGTATGCCCGCTAACAGCGAGCTGCGCATCCCCAACAAGATCATCACAGCAAACCCAAAGGCGCCGTACACAATGGTAGGGATACCCCACAACACATCCAGCGAAAGCCGCACCAAACTACCGGCTTTACTATCGCCTAGGTAGGTTTTTAGCACTAACGCCATTGGCAGGCTCAGCGCCAACGCCAAGGCGGTTCCGCCGCCAGCCAGGTACAACGAGCCAAGGATGGCGTTGAGTACACCGCCGCCCTTGCCCATATAAAAGCCGCCTTTGGGGGTTTGGCTCACCATCTCCCAGGTGAGCGCCGGCAGCCCGCGCGCCACCACGGTTGCCAAGATCAGCAACAAGCTGCCGCCCACCAAGGCGATCGAGAACATCATCACCAGTTTTACAAACAGTTCAACAATATGTTTTCGTTTCCAAAAATTCTTGATCATTCCCACTTCCTTTGCTTTACGCGTTGCAGCACGATCACCGAGAGCACATTGAAGATCAAAATAATGATCAGCAAAATAAGCGCCGCCCCCAACAATGCGCTATCGTACAGCGGTATCGACATCATCTCGCCGTAATTATTGGCGATCAATGCCGGCAAGGGGTAAGCGGCATCAAAGATGGAAGTAGGGATCTGTGGAACATTGCCCACCACCATCAGCACCGCGATGGTTTCGCCCAGCGCGCGCGAAGCCCCCAGCACCACCGCGGCAATAATGCCGGGCAGCACCTGCGGGATGAGCACCCGCCGAATGGTCTCCCATTGGGTAGCGCCAATCGCCAGGCTGGCGCGGCGCAAGTCGTTTGGCACGGTTAGCAATACCTCGTACACCACGCTGATCAACAAAGGCGCGATCATCACCGCCAACACCAAACCGCCTGAAAGAACACTAAACCCGGTAGGTTGATCCACTTTCAAAAAGGGGATATACGGGAAAGCCGCCTTCGCAAACGGCATGACGGTGGATTCTACAAAAGGCACGATCGTGACCAAGCCCCATACCCCAAAAACCACCGATGGAATGGCGGCTAAAAGATCCAGAATGGGACGGATAAAGGAACGGGTGCTATCGTGGGCGTACTCCGAAAGATAAATGGCCACCAGCAAACAGGGCGGCACCGAGATCAGCACCCCAACGGCGGTGATCCAAACGGTTCCGGTGATAAATGGCAAAAGCCCAAACAACATCTTCGAGGGCTTCCATACTTCACCGAAAAGAAGGTCTTGCAATGGATACGTAGAGAGAATTGGCCAACTGCGAATGAGCAGGCCAAGCGTTACAAGCAAAATAAGCACAACCGGCAAAGCGGTAAAGCCCAAAAAGATCTTTCGAGCTCTCTCGTTGCTTTTGGCACGGGCAAGGGCTACAGGCTGGGGTTGCCAGCCTGTAGCGCCTGTAGTACTTGATCCAATAGGGGGAATCATCGCATCCTATTTAAGTTTATCTAAACTTTCTTGCTGTTGGGCGCCGGTAAGGGGCACGTAGCCGGCTTGGTCGGTAAAGGCTTGCCCATCGGTAAGGATCCAGTTGATGAAAGCCAACACCACACCTTCGGGCTTGCCTTTGGTAGCAAGGTTCTCAAAGCGGGCGGGTGGGCTTGGGTAAACGCCATCGGCAACCGCTTTTACCACCGTGGCTAGGTCATCCAGTTTTTCGCTAGCATCTACCGCGCCATTGGCGTTCACATCAATGTAAGGGGCTACGATGCCGGGAACAGGCTGACCGGTAGTGAGGTCGTACACACTGTTCAGGTTGGCGTAACCAATGCCCAACGGATCCTTGAGCACTTGCTCTACCAAGGCGGGCTCGCCATTCAGCGCGATGCCTTTTAGGTCATCCTGCACCTTACCACCGCTAAACTTGGCCCACATCTCGGCAGCGCCAGCGCTATCCGATCGGGTGTAAACGTGGATCTCATCGGTGATGGAAGGATCGCCTACCACCTGACCCCAGGTAGTAAACTCGCCGGTGATAAAGATCTTACCGAAGGTTTCGGCGGAAATACCAGTGGTCTTGAGGGTTTCAAGAACAGGGTTGCCCTCGGCGACGATCGGGAAGACAGCATCTTTGGTAACCGAAACCCAGAAAATGCCTTGGCTCGATTCTTCCTCCTTGATCGAGCGGCTGATCATACCAATATCTACCGCGCCAGCGATCGTATCGGTCATACCCTTACCAGCTCCGCCACCCTGAACATCGAACTGGACGCCGGGGTTGAGCTTGGTAAATTCATCCGCCCACACCGTCATCATCGGGTAAAGGGCAAACGCGCCGCTAATGCTAATAGTACCGCTAAGAGGCTCGGCGGTAGGGGCGGCGGTGGGTGAATCGGCCGCGGGGGCAGCTTCTTCGGCAACAGGCGCCGCGGGGGCGGGCGCTACAGTTGCGGCAGCCGACGCGCAAGCGGCCAAGACCATGCTAGCCAACACGAGGAAAACGACGAACTTGGTTATGCTATTTTGCTTCATTGCTTGATCTCCTACAATGACTCTGTTTGATTTTATATCCTACTAACTCAATAGGATATATATCTCTAATATATACGAAGGTTTTCAATCTGTCAAGGTATATTCAGTGACTGAATTTTGGAATTTAGGTGATTGGTGGGGTGGTTTGTGTGGGTTGACGATCGAAGGGGTTAGTGCTTTTAATTTGTGTTTTCATAACATATGATGGACTTCCAAGAGCTTCGCTCTAATTGAAGCTCTTGGAAGTGTGGATGGAAGGAAGGTTACACTAATTTTTGTTATTACTGAGAAATCGCGCGTGTTCAAACGTATCGGTAGACTATAAGCGAATTGAATAACTCCAAATTATCTATTTAGGCGCAAAAGTCACTTCTTCTGAAAGTTCCGCCTCGTACATTTTACTAGCAATGGTATTTCCAATTTCTACCACGTTGGTTTCTTCCAACTGGCCTTCGCGCCCATAAAAAAACATATAATGAGTGATATTGCGTACGGAGAAAATTAAATAATAGGCTCTTCTCGTTTCGGGGTCCGAACGATCATAAGTTGTAATAGTATAGGTCATCAATCGCGAGGCATCCCCTACCATAGGGCTTGGTAATTCTTCGAAGGATTTCCAATTTTGGTTTATAAACTTGACCCGGTCACCCCAAATGTCTAAGGCCTTCTCCGCTCCAGCGGAGGTTCGAAAAAGGGAAACTTCATCGTAGATTTCAGCTGGGTAATCCGATTTCGGGTTGCCTTTTCGGTAGTACATCACAACGTACCCGTAGATCCGTCCCGTTTCGTTCAAGTACACATCCGCCGCAGCCTGATTCGTCCACATATAGGCAACATGTCGAGGATTTTTCTGGGGATACGTTCCAGATCTTGTATCGTACCAAGAATTTCTACGCACCTGATCTTTAGGAGGAATATAGTATTTCAGTTCCTCTGGCAAATCAGGTTTCCCCAACATCAGGTTGGCGGGGTCTATATTGATCACACGGGTGTCGGGGGTTGGAGATGGAACTACTGTGGCGGTGCTAGTTGGAAGAGGAGTTTTGGTTGGTTCTGGAGTAGAAGACGGGCTTTCGGTTGCTACCAGTGCCGCACGCTCGAATTCATTATTTTTACCAAGAAGGGAAGTTCCGCATCCTGATAAAGTCAAAATGATGATCAGACAATAAAACAGATTTTTCACAATGTTTTTCCCTTAATGACGTAAATATTTTATTGACAAGCAATTTATTATAATCTCATCATTGAAGGTTCAGGAATATTCATTATGAATAGCAGTCCATATATATAGCCGATAGTCTTCAAATATCCCCACCATCTTCGCCTCGATCTCATCACGCACCATCCGATAAGCAGCCAGATCGTCGCCGCATCAGGATGAACTGGACATTTCCCAAACCTCAATCGATCTCATCATCCAAAAACTGCATGCGAAAATAGTGGTTATGATCACGCAAAATCCATGCCCGCGTTTTAATATCTTTTTGGGTTAGTTTTAAGTCCTTTTATCTAGACGTTATATGTCCAAGAAAAGTAATTAGCTAAGTGGCTCGCACAATGTAAAATACCTGTGCAATTTCAGCCAAAGTGAGAGTTGTTTCTATAAGGCATGGCAACCTCCAACACCTTTACTTT
>CAIRYE010000214.1 GCA_903882765.1 uncultured Anaerolineae bacterium | reverse complement strand
TCCATTCTTACTGCTTGTACTGCATGTCTGTATACCAGTCATAAGCCCAGACTGTGTATGGTAATTGGCTGATCTTCCATACACCATTCTGTTTCACTAATTGTCCATATTCCGTATTTCTGTACCCGCCCGAAAATGGATCGCCGGGATTGAAAATGATCCCAAATTCCACACTAGCGGTCGTTTCAGATAATTCGGCTTTCCCGATCTCCAAACCAGCGCTCGCGGGATCTACTGAATGATTTATGAACGCGGTTTTGAAGTTTTCAAAAGTTGGCTTATTTGGAAGATCAGCCAAGTATGAATACGCCTTCTCGTAATCTTTCTTATGCACTGCAACTACATAATTCGTAACAATATCACTTGGCTCCGAGCCATCCACGTACATTAGATTGTCTTTGCGGGTAAAAAATACAGCCAAGGCCACCACGATCAGTACTACGATTCCCAACAAGATGCCTATTAAAAAACGGTCTTTTTTCATAAATGGTTCCTTTTTGAAATATTTCTCTATTTTCATTTTAGCCCTAATCACATTTTATTCAATCACCCAAGAATAAAAAGAGGATTAAATGCAAAGAGATGTTCCACGTGAAACATCTCTTTGTTGTCTACTTTGATTCTAGGTTTTTGAAAATGATATAAGAATACAGGACGGTGAAAAAACTTCCGCCAAGTGAAGAAACCAATACCAGAATATACGCGTTTTCTTTTAAGAAAACACCAAACAAGGTTAGGATACCCATCGCGACAAATACCTTGCCCCCTACCGCGTGGGTCTTGTCCCAAACCTCGTCATTCGCTAAAGTCCACGGAGTGCGAATTCCGATAAAGTAATTTCTTTTCGCTTTTGATATCATTTGCCCGGCGGCGATAAATACCAATCCAACCGCTGGAATAATGGCGCTGCCCATCGAGGAGCGGAGTATGCCAAGGTTCCAAGCTAATGTTAGCGCGTTGATGTAAGTCATAAAAAAGATGACCAGCACAATGAACAAATTGAACGAATCGCGAAAAGAAGCGATATTCTCTTTCATAGGGTCGATCACCGGAATGATCAGGAATAAGACTAACATTGATGTGACGATGACCGGCATAAGGAACACGCCCCAAAACTTGGTTGTGGTTCCGTCTACTTGGTCGTACATATTCCAATGGGAAGCCATACTTTCAGGAAGATCATTCCAAAAATAAATACCGGCTATTAAGGATAACGCGATAAGCACGACTGAAATTATGATGGTGTTTTTTGTGTTCATTTTTTCCTTTTAGGTTTCACGTGAAACATTATTTATCTGATTCAATTTTATTGGTTTGAGCAAGCGAGACCAAACCGCCTAGTGCTCCAAGGTTCATCGAGTCGATCGCTGAGCTGGGCACGATCACCATTGCCCCCTTTTCTTTTAGGCCCTCGAACAACATATTCATAGCGCGCAGGTGTAATGCGGTGGGGTTGTTGATATACAGTTCGGATGCTCGCGAAAAAGATTGCGCGATCTGTTCTTCCGATTCGCCTAAAATAACCCTCGCCTGCCGTTCGCGCTCGGCTTGTGCCTGTCGGGACATAGCGTTCTCGAGATCTTGAGGAATAACGATGTCGCGGATCTCTACAGATTGGGCGGTAATGCCCCATGGTGTTGTTCGTTCATCGATGGTCTTTTGCAGTTCTTGGTCGATGGAGTTTCTGCCAACAAGGATATCTGCCAGGACCATTCTGCCAATGATATCCCGCAGGGCGGTTTGGGCGGCCCAAGCAATGGCGGTTTTATAATCTTCAACTTCCAGTACCGCTTTTTCCGCGTCCCACACCATCCAAAATAGAACGGCGTCTACATCCACGGGAACGGTGTCTTTGGTGAGTGTTTTTTCCGCGGCGAAGGGTGTAACCATTACGCGGTGATCGACCCAGGTTGGAATCATGTCGATCATAGGAATGATCCAGAAGAGTCCTGGCCCTTCCAGAGCCTTAAACTTCCCAAGACGAAGGACAACGGCTTTTTCCCATTGGTTGGCAATTTTCAATGAATACATCAAAAGGGAGCCGATCAAAATGAGCCCAAGGACGTATCCGCCGATGACCCAGTCAGATACTTTCCCGTCCATCAGGATAGCCCCGATCATTGCGACGATCATGAGAACGGTAAAGATGGTAATGGCGACAGCGGATATGTGTTGGTCTTTTGCGGACGAGGTATTAAAAATTTTTAGGTCAGATAGTTTTGTTGTCATTTTATCTCTCTTTCGTATTTTCTTTTCAAATGATTTTTGATGAGGTCGATCGCTTCATTTGTAGAAAGTCCTAGCTTGGCGGTTTTGGAAATGTAGGTTTCAACAATATCATCGATCAGCTCGGCTCTTATCAACTCCGCGGAATCAGCCGTAACTTTTTCCAGAATATAGGTGCC
>CAIRYE010000213.1 GCA_903882765.1 uncultured Anaerolineae bacterium | reverse complement strand
CGGGAATCAGATCCTGATTTTGAATCTCGCCAAATTGGAATCGTAGATAAAAATGGGGATAGTTTTTCCTTTACAGGGAAAAAATGCTACGATTTTGCAGGCGGAATAAGCAAACCGGGTTTTGCGATCCAAGGCAATATCCTTGCCGGGGAAGTTGTGATCAACGCCATTGAATCAGCCTATCTTCGATCCTCTGGTCCGCTTGTAGACCGTTTGGTAGCCGCGCTAAAAGCCGGCGATGACGCGGGTGGCGATAAAAGGGGAAAACAAAGCGCCGCGGTGTATGTTGTCAAAGAAAACGGCGGTTACGCCAGTTTCAACGACAGAATGGTCGATTACCGCGTTGATGACGATCCCGATCCTATTCGTAAGCTGCTCGATCTCGTTGAACTCTATCATTTATACTTTGATGAAAGTATGGAGGATGAAAAGCTTCCGATAACCAGCATTATCGCAGATCAGTTACAACAAGTATTAGCCAAAGTTTCGTTAATAACTACAAATAGCTATTCGAAAGACTTCCTTCCAGCATTGCGTGAGTTCATCGGAAATGAAAATTTTGAAGATCGCGTTGATTTTGACAAGATGACCATAGACAAACCTGTATTCGAGTACCTGATCCGGAGATTCAATAAATGAAAACCTTAGACAATTCGATCCATGGCCTCATCTTAGACATGGACGGCGTCCTTTATACCGATAGCTCCCCGATCGGAGATCTGCCAGCCATCTTTGGCCGAATCGAAGACCGAGGAATGAAAGCGGTCATGGCTACCAATAACTCCACCCGCTCGGTTGAGATGCATCTGGATCGTTTCGCCAAATATGGCGTTAAATTAGAGCCATGGCAAGTGGTTACATCAGCGGATGCGGTAGCGGAATTGCTTAAAAATACTTTACCTGCCGGCTCCCCTATCTTCGCGATCGGTGAACCGGGATTGATGGAAACTCTGAGTCAGGCAAAATTCGTACTTCTTTCGGTTGAAGAAGCCGAAAAAGGAAAAGCGGTAGTATTTGGCATCGATCGAAAAATTTCCTTTGAAAAAATGGTAGAGGCAACCCTGCTGGTTCGCTCTGGCGTACCGTTTTATGCAACAAATCCTGATATCACTTTTCCAACCCCTCGAGGTCAGATACCAGGAAATGGCGCCTGGTACAGTGTCATCGAGTCCGCCACAAATGTTAAACCCATCATAGCCGGCAAACCATACCCGTATATCATGGAATTAGCATTACAACGACTTGGTATGAACAAAGACGAAGTCGTTGTGGTCGGCGACCGCATTGAGACAGATATTTTGGGCGGGCAAACCATCGGTTGCAAAACAGCCTTGGTTCTTTCGGGTATTAGCACAGAAGCACAGGGCAAAGCCTGGCAGCCAAAAATTACTTATATCGCGAAAGACCTAACCGCCTTGGTGAGTGATTAATTGATGAATTTATTTGATTTGGACCAGGCAGAATTCGAAACGCTTTTTGCCAGTTGGAATGAACCAAAATTTAGGGCAGACCAATTATGGAATGGGTTATATAAAAACCTTTGGTCCGCGCCTGAAGATTTTTCGACCTTGCCAAAATCGTTGCGTGAGAAGATAGAACAAAATTTTGAGCTAAACCCTATCAAAACAAACATTCGCTTGTTTTCAAGCGATGGCGAAACCGAAAAGGTCTTATTTGATCTGGTAGGCAGCGGATCGGTAGAAACCGTATTAATGAATTATGATCGACGCCGAACCTTGTGCATCTCAACCCAGGTCGGCTGCGCTATGGGCTGCACTTTCTGCGCTACCGGGCAAATGGGTTTTGGCCGAAATCTTTCTAGCGGCGAAATTATCGCGCAGATCCTTTTCTTTGAAAGAGTTTTAGTGGCACAAGGCGATCACGTAACCAATGTTGTTTTTATGGGAATGGGAGAACCATTTCACAATTACGACAATGTAATCAAAGCAATTGATACCCTCAATAATGCTCAGGGGTTCAACTTTGGAGCCCGCAGGTTCACGATTTCCACAAGTGGTTTGGTGCCAAAGATCAGGCAGTTTGCCGAGGAAAACAGGCAAGTAAACCTCGCTATCTCGCTTCATTCCACTGATGACGAACAGCGATCCAAAATGATGCCGGTGAACCAAAAATACCCGATTGATGACCTTATGAAGGCCTGCCGCTATTATTTGATGAAAACCTCTCGCAGGATCACCTTTGAATGGGCTTTGATCTATGGCGTGAACGATTCTGAGGAAGAAGCTACTAAGCTCGCAATGTTGCTCCGAGGGATGATCTGCCATGTAAACGCCATCCCACTAAATCCGACCACTGGGTATGATGGAAAAGCAACTAGCAATCAAAGAGCGATCGCGTTTAAAAATATATTGGAAGACCACGGAATTCCATGTACAATTCGCTTGCGCAGAGGTATCGATATCCAAGCCGGCTGCGGTCAATTAGCTTCAAAAAATAAAACAAACTAATTATTAGGACGATAAAATGGTTAATAAAGAAAATAAATGGCTGGATAAAAAGTTAATTCAAGGGAACAATTGGTTCACTCTTGAGATTGCCTTGTTCTTCCTTATCCTGCTGATCGCGGTTATCACACGTTTTTACGATCTGGGCAGCCGCGCGATGAGCCATGATGAAAGTTTGCACACCTATTTTTCCTACCTGCTCTCTCAAGGTCAAGGATACCAACACAACCCCATGATGCATGGGCCGCTGCAATTTCACCTGATCGCCTTATCTTATTTCTTATTTGGCTCAAGTGATTTTGTCTCCCGCATTCCAGCCGCCACATTTGGTATCCTCGCTATTGGTTCCCTTTGGTTATGGCGCCGTTATCTGGGCAGGGTTGGCACCCTAGTTACTGCCGCGTTAGTGTTAATTTCCCCATTTATCACCTATTATTCCCGTTATACCCGCGAAGATTCATATATCGCCTTATCGTTCTTCCTGATGTTGTACGCTGTATTCCGCTACTTTGAATCGGGAGAACATAAATACATATATCTGATCGCTGGGTCATTTATCATCCACTACCTCACCAAGGAAACATCCTTTATTTACAACGCTGAAATGTTGATCTTCCTTGCGATCATTTTCATTTTTAGCATCGTTGTTAAACCTTGGGAAAATGACCGACCAAGCTATAAGAAATTTTCGATCAGCCTTGTTGCTAGCATCCTCTTTATTGGCACATCCGCGGTTCTGTTTTTGATTTCGCGACCAGAAAAAACTACTGACGCTGCCGAAGCGCTTACCGCTCCCTCTACCAACCTAATGGTTGGAGTTTATGTATTGCTTGCGTTATTCCTGATTTCGTTTATCAGCGCGGTATATTTCCTACTCAAAGGGTATGGTTTAGATAAAATTCGAGCCAGCCGATCCTTCGATCTATTGATCGTTTTTGGATCCCTCGTTTTGCCGCAACTCTCCGCCTTCCCCGTAGCCCTCATGGGTTGGGACCCGGTTGACTACTCGAACACCGGTTTGATGCATACAGCTGTCTTTTTACTTCCAATTATTCTTGTAACGATCGTGATTGGCGTTTGGTGGAAGCGGGATGTTTGGCTGAAAATGTCCATAATTTTTTGGGCGCCTTATGTCATTCTGTACACAACCGTATTCACGAATGGGTCCGGTTTCTTCACCGGCATTGTTGGTTCTTTGGGTTATTGGATCTCGCAACAAGGGGTAGAACGTGGTTCGCAACCCTGGTATTACTATATTTTCCTGACCATTCCTATCTACGAATTTCTCCCTGCCATCGCCAGTATGCTCGCGGTGTATATTGGTTTCCGTAATAAAGATAAATACCTATCCTTGGAATTGGATGAGTCTCGCCCAGTTGAATTCAACATCAAAACCATCTTCTTTAGTCTGCTAACTTTTTGGTCGGTGATGAGCATTGTTGCCTTTACTGTTGCTGGCGAAAAAATGCCGTGGCTAACTTTCCACATGGCGCTTCCTATGACATTATTAGGTGGTTGGGCTATCGGGAAATTGATCGAAAAGATCGATTGGGATGCGTTTTTCGCCGGAAATATTTACCTCAAAATCGGTTTGTACGTCCTTTTTATTCTTAGCTTCTGCGGTCTGATCTACTCGCTATTCCAATCCCCCCTGCCCTTCGCGGGGAAGGAATTGGTCCAATTGCAAGCAACCACAACCTTCATTGCGGCGCTGGTTATCTCGGCAGCCTCCCTTTTCGGGATATTCAGAGTGGATAATAATTTATTATCCAAACAAACAATTCTTCTAAGCGGACTAATGTTCTTTGGTGTTTTAGCGGTATTAACCTTCCGAACTACTATTCGCGCTAATTATCTTAAGTTCGACAGCCCGCAAGAGTATTTGGTTTACGCTCATAGTTATAGCGGCGTAAAGGAAATGCTTGCGCAGGTGGATGATTTATCCGCCAAAACAGTTGGCGGAAAAAACATTGTGGTCGCATACGATGATGACACCTCCTGGCCTCTCTCATGGTATATGCGCGAATACCCCAACAATCGCTTCTTTGGCGGTCAACCTGATCGTTCTCTCAAGGATGTTCCGGTGATCATCGTTGGGGATAACAACTACGCGAAAGTTGAACCGATCGTAGGGGATGATTTTTACCAATTCGATTACATCCGTATGGTTTGGCCAAACCAAGATTATTTCAACCTGATCTCCCAACGCCCCGACCCAACGGTTCCATTTGATGAAACCTATGCCTGTAAGGGCATCCTTGGCGCGCTAAAATACGCGAAGACTTATGATTTTGGCCGATTATGTAATGCGGTGATGAATTCAGAATTGAGAGCCGCCATCTTCGATGTATGGCTCAATCGCGATTTTACCGATTACGGCGTTGTGAACAACTCGGTTAGCATCAACGAATCAACCTGGGATCCCGCTGACCGCATGCGTTTGTATGTAAAGAAAGATGTTGTGGATAAAGTTTGGAATTATGGCGTAAAGATCCAGCCAAAACCCAAGGTAGATCCTTATGCCGCGGGACAAAAAGTTTACTCCGCTGATGTTCTAATTGGAACACCGGGAACAGAACCAGGTCAATTCAATGCCCCGCGCGGAATTGCCGTAGCTCCAGATGGCTCTGTCTATGTCACCGATTCTCGTAATCACCGCGTCCAGCAGTTCGGCGTGGATGGCAGCTTGATCCGCACCTGGGGAACCTTCGGCGACCAATCGTTGGGCGATGCGCCAATGGGTACCTTCAACGAACCATGGGGTATTGCCGTGGCAAAAGATGGCACCGTTTATGTTAGCGATACCTGGAACCACCGCATACAAAAATTTAACCCTGAAGGAAAACCCTTAAAAATGTGGGGGACCTTTGGAACAGAAGAAACCCCTGGCGCGCTTTATGGCCCCCGCGGCATCACCATTACCGATGACGGCAGGGTTTTTGTAGCCGATACTGGCAACAAGCGCATCATGATCTATGATACCAATGGCGCAATTCTTGGACAATTCGGCACAGAAGGGTTCGATCTTGGGCAATTTAGCGAGCCAACAGACGTCAAGTTTGATAGCGACGGGTTCCTTTATGTTACGGATACGTGGAACCAGCGTATTCAGGTCTTCTCGGAGATCGATAAAAACAACTTTACCCCAGTGAAATTCTGGGATGTAAATGGCTGGAACAGCCAAACGCTCGATAACAAACCTTACCTCACCATCACGGGTGACAAGGTGTTCATCACCGATCCCGAAGGGTACCGCGTGATCGAATTCAAAACAGATGGTAGCTTTGTTCAGCTCTGGGGTGAATATGGAACGGAAGCCACCGCCTTTGGTTTACCGAATGGTATCGCGGCCGATGCGGATGGAAATATCTGGATCGCTGATTCAGCGAACAATCGATTAATGAGGTTTCTTATCAACCAATAATCAAAATTAAATAAACTTTCTAACATCCGTGAACAGCCATTCTTTCACGGATGTTGGTTTTTTAGAATGGTATAATACGATTTGGCTGTAAGGAAAATGCCAAAATTTTAGTAATGGAGACCCCCGGATGAAACTCCACGAATACCAATCGAAACAGATCTTTTCCAAGTACGGCATCAAGATCCCTAAAGGACGTGTTGCTTCCACGGCAAGCGAAGCAAAACAGATCGCTGAAGAACTCGGCGGGAATGTTGTCATTAAATCGCAAGTGCTTGTTGGTGGTCGAGGCAAAGCTGGTGGTATCAAGGTCGCGAAAAACCCAGATGAAGCCGAACAGTTTGCAACCCAGATCCTCGGCATGGAGATCAAAGGTCTACCCGTCCGCAAAGTTCTGGTAGATGAAGCCGCATCCATAGCCCAAGAGATCTACCTTGGCATTACCAATGACCGGGCCGCGAAAAAGCCTGTCATCATGGCCTCCTCCGCTGGTGGTGTCGAAATTGAAGAAGTCGCCAAAACCAACCCAGAAAAAATTTACAAATTACATGTCAATCCGCTCGTAGGCATCAAAGACTACCAAGCACGTGATATTGCCGGTGGAATTAATCTACCCCGCGAACATTGGAATGCCTTTTCAGAAATCTTAAAAGGCCTTTGGCGTGTATATAACGATTACGACGCTGAACTTGCCGAAATTAATCCTCTCGTAATTACCAGCGATAACCATTTGGTTGCCCTCGATGGAAAAATGCTCATCGACGATAACTCGCTCTTCCGACATCCTGAACTTTCTGAAATGCGGGATACCGATGAAGATGCCCCATCCGAGATCGAAGCCCGTAAATTTGGCCTTACCTTCATCAAGCTCGATGGCAACATCGGTTGTATGGTGAATGGCGCCGGCCTCGCGATGGCTTCTATGGATATTCTCAAGCTCTCTGGCGGCGAACCTGCTAATTTCTTGGATATTGGCGGCGGTGCTAGCGCTGAAAAAGTAGCAGCCGCGATGCGAATCATTCTGAGCGATCCCAACGTAAAAGCCATTCTGTTCAACATTTTTGGCGGTATCACCCGCGGTGATGAAGTAGCCCGTGGTATTCTTGCCGCCATTGCCGAAGTAAAACCTAAAGTACCGATGGTTGTACGATTAGTAGGCACGAACGCAACCGAAGGCCGCGCCTTGCTCGCCAACGCTAATATGATCACAGCTGAAACATTACTCGAAGCAGCGCAAAAAGCTGTAGCAGCCGCAAAAGGAGAACTTAAATGAGCATCTTAGTCAATAAAAATACTCGCCTTTTGGTGCAAGGAATTACCGGCAGCGAAGGTTTATTTCATACCAAACAAATGGTTGCTTACGGCACCCAAGTTGTTGGCGGCGTAACCCCTGGTAAAGGCGGCGGTTGGGCAAATGAGAACATCCCGATCTTTGATAGCGTGAAAATGGCTGTTGAGACCACCGGCGCTAACACCAGCATCATCTTCGTACCCGCCCGCTTCGCCGCGGATTCGATCTTTGAAGCCGCTGACGCAGGGATCCCCTTCATCGTCTGCATCACCGAAGGCATTCCCGTAAGTGACATGATGCGTGTTCGAAATTACATCGACCAAAAAGGCGTTCGCCTTTTAGGGCCAAACTGCCCAGGCTTGCTCACTCCCGGTGAAGCCAAAGTTGGTATCATCCCTGGCGATATCGCGATCCCCGGCAACATTGGTATCGTATCCCGCTCCGGAACACTCACGTATGAAGTTCTTTATGCCCTAAAACAAGTGGGCATGGGCTCTTCCACCACCGTTGGCATTGGCGGCGATCCTGTCAATGGCACCAACCATATCGATATCCTCCGTATGTTCGAAGATGATCCAAAAACCGATAAGATCGTTATGATCGGCGAGATCGGCGGTTCTGATGAAGAGAAAGCCGCTGAATTCATTGCCACAAAAATGACCAAACCCGTCGTTGGCTTTATCGCTGGGCAAACCGCTCCGGCTGGCAAGCGAATGGGCCACGCTGGTGCTATTATCGAAGGCGGCTCCGGAAGCGCCGCTGATAAGATCAGAGCGCTTGAAAACGCTGGTGTCAAAGTCGCCAGACACCCGGAAGAAATTCCCTCACTATTGAGATAACAAAAAAGGGCATAGTGAACAACTATGCCCTTCTCTTTTTAATGGTTCAGAATTTATTTGTGGCTATCGATGTATTTTACAGCTTCGCCAACGGTGGTGATCTTCTGAGCATCGTCATCAGAAATTTCAGCGCCGAATTTATCTTCGAAAGCCATGATCAACTCTACGAGATCGAGTGAATCGGCCCCAAGATCTTCGCGGAAGCTGGCTTCGAGGGTGACCTTGCTCTCATCTGCGCCGATAAGATCAACTACAATTGCTTTAATTTCATTATAAGTATCTGACATAAAATCCTCCAAAATATGATTTCAAAATTTAGCTTTTTAATTTTATCATTAAGATAAATAACCATAGACAGGAACACATTCTTATGACAGTAGTTACGCCAATTGACCAAAGAAAAGATGAACATATCAAGATCAATCTTGATGAAAATGTTCACTCTGGCTTGACCACAGGTTTTGACGATTACACCTTCGATCATCAAGCTCTGCCTGAAATAGATCTTTCAGATGTCGACGCTTCCACTACCTTTCTGTCCAAAACCATCTCCGCTCCAATTTTAATATCATCCATGACCGGTGGTTCCAAACTTGCCGGCGAGATCAACCAGCGTCTTGCTGAAGCCGCTGGTGAATGCAACATAGCTATGTCGGTAGGCAGTCAAAGACCAGCTTTGGTAGACCCAAAGTCAGCGCCTACCTTCACCGTACGTAAATTCGCCAAAAATATCCCTCTCATTGCGAATTTAGGCGCTATCCAGCTCAATAACGGCATGACGATAGATGATTGTAAAAAAGTGGTCGATATGATCGAGGCAGACGCCCTATATTTACATTTAAACCCTCTACAAGAGGCCCTACAGGAGGGTGGCGATACAAATTGGCAAGACTTGCGATGGAAGATAGAGCAAGTCTGCAGAACTCTGCCTATACCTGTATTTGCCAAAGAAGTAGGTTTTGGAATTTCCGAAAGTACAGCAAGGATCCTGATCGAATGCGGCATCGCTGGAATCGATGTAGCAGGCGCTGGCGGCACCAGTTGGAGCCAGGTAGAGAGTTACCGCACCTCCGACCCTGAATTAGCAAAATTAGCCCGATCCTTCATCCAATGGGGCATTCCCACCACCCGATCCATCCAGATGGTTAAAAATGTTGATCCAACTATCCCAGTGATCGCCAGCGGTGGAATTCGAAACGGGATCGATATCGCCAAAGCGATCGCGATGGGAGCGATCCTAGGCGGTATGGCGGGGGAATTTCTAAAAGCTGCCACCACCTCCACGGAGGATGTCCTTCGATTGATCCATTTCACCCAAAAACAACTCTTCACCACCATGTTCGTTGTTGGCGCTGGTACCATTGAGCAGCTTGCCTCCACCAAATTACACAATATCAAGGACCAACCTTAAATGACCGACCTAACCAAGCAAATGTTCAACGCTATCGAAAATGACTTACAACATCAGCTAGCGCAACTTGACCACAAACACACCCAAGAGTATTTCAATATGCTCTCCTACCATATGGGTTGGACGGGAGACGGTTCAGGCCCAGAGGCGACGGGAAAAAGGCTTAGGCCCTTATTGGTATTGCTTAGCAAGGCATCCATTTTAGCAAACGAAAAAGAGGAAATAGGTGAATGGGAGAGCGCGGTACCCGCCGCAAGCGCTATCGAATTGATCCATAATTTCTCTCTGATCCATGATGATATTCAGGACCGTTCAGAAAAACGCCGCGGTCGCAATACCGTGTGGACCAAATGGGGCATCCCCCAAGGCATCAACGCCGGCGATGGCTTATTTGTTTTGGCGAATCTTTCCGTTTTCAAAATGAGCGGAAAACACCCCTCTGATAGGATCAATCGCGTGAGCGAGTTGATCCAAAAAACCTGCCTCGACCTTACTCGCGGCCAATTTATGGATATATCCTACGAAACGCGCACCGACCTCACCGTAGAGAATTATTGGCCTATGATCAGCGGAAAAACCGCCGCTCTCATCTCCTGCTGCACCGCCATCGGTGCCATTCTAGCAGGTGCGGATGAATCTACCATCGAGGCATTCCAATCTTACGGTCAATACCTTGGGTTGGCGTTTCAGGTGCAGGACGATATTTTAGGAATTTGGGGAAAAGAAGAAAAAACCGGGAAATCGATCGCCAGTGACCTGATCGAGCGGAAAAAATCACTTCCTGTGCTCATTTCGCTAGAAAAGAAAGGCGAATTTTACGAGCGTTGGCAAAAAGGAGCCTTCAAACCTGAAGAGATCCGGGAATTATCTGAATTGCTCGTTCGAGATGGCACCCTCCTAAAAGCCACCGAGATCGCCGAACAAATGACGGATTTGGCCATCAATAATTTGCGCATGGCAAACCCGAGAGGCGTCGCTGGCAAAATTCTCTTCGATATGACCGATAAATTGTTGAACAGAGAACACTAAAGGGAAAGCCGTGATCAAATAGTGCGGCAGAAAAATGCCTGTTGCTGTTTTTTGGGTGATAACCTTTTCTTTGAAAGAATAATTCGTTTATGGTCAACCTTCTTTCCAACCTATCCCCGCTACCTACTTATCGATGCTACGCTTGTCAAAGTTAAATATAGTTCATTGTTAGATTAGTCACTATCTTTATATGACATTGTGAAAAATTTACCAATAAGTTTTGACTATCAACCATCGCTACGCTATACTAATATTGATTGAAATAAGTAATCGAAACGGTAACAATTTAAAATTTTTGGAGGCATTCTATGGCAGGTTTCAAACTTACGTACGCAACAATGTATAATCCCCCTGAAGAATTACATACCCAATTTGATCAATCCATTCAAAAACTGAAAGCCAATCTTGGCAAAGAATATGCCATGATCATTGATGGCAAAGAAGTTTATGCCGATGAGAAATTTGACGATCGAACTCCGATCGACACAAATGTAGTTCTCGCTGTGATGCAAAAAGGCACCGAAAAACACGCCGATATGGCGATGGCTGCCGCACGAAAAGCCTATTTTGGCTGGAGCCATACCCCCTGGCAAGAAAGAATCGCTCTTCTTCGCAAAGCCGCTGATCTGATCGACGAACGACTCACCTACCTTGGTGCCGTTATGTCGATGGAAGTTGGCAAAAACCGCATGGAAGCTATGGGCGATGTTGCCGAAACCGCTGACCTCATCCGCTACTCCTGCGACATGATGGAGCAAAACAATGGCTTTGTCATTCCTATGGGCAAAGACCCCCTTCCCAATCACGATGTAACCAATGTTTCAGTCCTGCGCCCTTACGGCGTTTGGCTGGTAGTTAGTCCGTTCAACTTCCCCTTCGCCTTAACCGGCGGCCCTGCTGGCGCGGCTCTCGCTGCCGGCAATACCGTGGTACTCAAACCCGCAACCGATACCCCCTTCATCGTACGTTTACTGGCTGATTGCTTTGTGGATGCCGGCTTGCCTGCTGGTGTAGTCAACTTTGTAACCGGCCCCGGACGCACCATTGGCGCTGCCTTGGTCAATAGTCCCGAAGTAGACGGCGTTACCTTCACCGGTTCTTACGATGTTGGAATGAAGATGTTCCGCGATTATGCCAATGGCAAATTCGTTCGCCCAATGGTTCTTGAACTCGGTGGTAAGAATCCCGCCATCGTCACCAAGAACGCGAACCTCGATGACGCCGCTCAGGGCATCGTTCGTTCCGCTTTTGGTCTCCAAGGCCAAAAATGCTCCGCCGCCAGCCGTGTCTACATCCAAGAAGAAGTGTATGATGAGCTGGTTGGAAAATTGAAGGACCTAACCGAAAAACTTTCTGTCGGTGATCCAACTGATCGCAAGATCTTTATGGGCCCAGTGATGAACAAATCTTCCTATGAAGATTTCCAAAACTTCAACAAGGAATTAGCCGCCGCCGGCAAATTCCTGACCGGTGGTTCCGTACTCACTGATGGCGATCTCGGCAAAGGATACTTCTGCGCCCCCACCTTCGTTCTGGATGTTCCTTACACCCACCGCCTTTGGAAGGAAGAAATGTTCCTCCCGATCACAACGATCGGCAAATTCAAGACCCTTGAACAAGCCTTGGATATGGCAAACGACGTAGACTACGGTCTCACCGCTGGTGTTTACGGCTCAGATGCTGATGTAGAATACTTCTTCGATCGCATCGAAGCCGGTGTAACATATTCCAATCGCCCACAAGGCGCTACAACCGGCGCATGGCCTGGATTCCAGCCCTTTGGTGGTTGGAAGGGTTCCGGTTCCAGCGGAAAGAACGCTGGCGGACACCACTATGTTCAACTTTACTTACACGAACAGATCCGTACCTCGGTAAAACCAAAGTAACCTGTTCTCATTAACAAGAAAACCCCTTCTGTTTGAGTAGGAAGGGGTTTTCTGATAATACATACCCTATGACTTGGAATCCGGAACTATACAACCAATTTAAGGCCGAAAGATCCCAACCCTTTTACGATCTGGTCAACTTAATTGAACCAAGACCAAACTTAAAAGTGATCGACCTTGGAAGTGGAACAGGCGAACTAACATCTACGTTGGTATCGGTTCTGCCCGGCTGTTCGGTTCTCGGGATCGATACTTCAAAAGAAATGCTCGCCAAAGCCGAAATTTTTTCGAACTCACAGGTTCGCTTCGAATTTGGCAGCCAAGAAAACCTGGCAGGGCAATGGGATCTGATCATCAGCAATGCAGCCTTGCAATGGAGTGACAACCATTCGAACTTGTTCCCCAAAATATTCGAACATCTCAATGAAAATGGCCAGCTCGTCATCCAAATACCCTCCAACCACAATAGCCGCTTTCATCAAGTGATTCGCGAAGTTAGCCAGCTTGAACCATTCAGTACTCGATTAGGTGGATACACTCGAACGTCTCCGGTACTCACGATCGAAGAGTACACCGACCTTTTTTACCATTTAAAAGCCAGAGACCTTCTCGTTTTTGAAAAGATCTACCCCCACGTTCTTTCTGATGTTGATCAAGTGATCCAGTGGTTATCTGGTACCGCATTGCTGCCCTACCTCGATCGCCTTGGGGAGTTGAAGCAGGAATTTGTGGAATCAATTCGCTCGTCATTGCACCAAAGCAATCCCGAAAAACCGCTGTTTTATCCATTCAAACGGCTCTTTATATCCGCGAAAAAATAATGACAAAAAAATCGTTCTAAGAAGGAAAATATGTCCAAGATTACTTCGTTAAAAAATGCCATTAGCGCACACGTTCAGGATGGTGACCTGATCTACCTAGCGGGATTCACCCACCTGATCCCCTTTGCCGCCGGCCACGAGATCATTCGGCAGAAAAAGAAAGACCTAACCCTCGCCCGCGCCACCCCTGATCTGGTCTACGACCAGCTGGTTGCCGCTGGCTGCGCAAAAAAGATCATTTTTTCGTATATGGGCAACCCGGGTGTTGGCTCATTGCGCATTGTTCGTAAAGCCATCGAAAAAGGAGTGCTTGATTGGGAGGAATATTCCCACTTCGGGATGATCAGCCGCTTGCAAGCCGGCGCTACGGGTCTCCCCTTTATGCCAATGAACCAAACCGGCGCTACCTCCCTCGAACAAGCGAACCCCAACATCAAGCGCATCACCGATCCCTACTCCGGAAAAGAATTGATCACGGTACCCGCTCTCAATCCTGATGTAGCCATCGTTCACGTTCAACGCTGCGACGCAGAGGGCAATTCGCATATATGGGGCATCATTGGCGAACAAAAAGAAGTCGCCTTTGCCTCAAAAAAAGTGATCGTCACCACCGAAGAAATAGTTGATGATTCCGTCATTCGCTCCGATCCAAATCGCACCCTCATCCCAGGTTTCATCGTAGACGCGGTTTGCCTCGTTCCTCACGCGGCTCATCCCAGCTATGCCCAAGGCTATTACGATCGCGATAACCACCTCTATATTGAATGGGATAAGATCAGCGAATCTGAAGAGCTTACCGCCAAGTACCTAGAGGAATGGGTGTATGGTGTGGCTGATAGGGAAGAATATTGGCAAAAATTGGATGACCAAACCAAACAAACCCTGAAGATCGAAGATAAATTTAGCGCCCAAACCAATTACGGAAAGTATTAAGTTTTTGAGCGATCTCATCCCCTACTCGGACTTTGGTGGATCTGGTAGAACGATCATTTTCCTGCACGGAAATGGTTTTCCCCCGGAATGTTATTCCCCATTGTTGAATATCCTCGCCACCCAATATCATGTGATTGGAATGCATTCACGTACAATGTGGCAAAAGGAAGTGCCAGATTCGATCCTCACTTGGAAGATCTTCGCCGATGACCTTACTCTGTTCATCAAACAGCATCAATTACAGGATGCCATTCTGGTTGGGCATTCCTTCGGGGCATTATCCGCCTTGAGAACCTTACAAAATGATCAAACCCTGCGTAATCCCCTCATTATGATCGACCCCGTGATGGTGTCACCGCTGCGGCTCATCAAGTTGTACTTAGCAACTTGGAAGAAAAAAACAACGATGAGCCAGAAGCTGAAGCAAGCGGCATTACGTAGAAAAAGGGTTTTTTCTTCGTTAGAAGAAGCGGAAAAAACCTATACCGGCAAGCCAATTTTTCGTTTGTTTTCTCAACAGCAAATGAAAGCTTTCGTGGAAGGGCTATTGCGTTTGGTAGACGGAAAGTATCAGCTAAAGATCTCGCCTGAATGGGAAGCCAAGATCTATTCCACCGCGATCTACAAAGATATCGATATTTTTCTCAAGATCCCTTTTTTCAAAGAGAGATCCTTGGTCATTTGGGGAACCGAGTCAGATACATTTCGGATCGACGCGGTAAATTTCTTAAAATTTGTGAACAAGAACTTTTTGATAAAAAAGATCGAACATGCAACACATTTAGTGCCCTTTGAAAGACCAGAAGAAACAGCTACCTTGATCCTTGAAACTTTATCGGAGAAATTATGACGGACCTAACTTATTCATCAGTTGAACTTATGATCATCCATTCTTCCCGCCTCTTACGAGATGGTGATGTAGTTTTTGTAGGGGTTGGGCAGCCAAACCTAGCCTGCAACCTTGCCAAACGCACCCACGCACCCAACCTAACTATGATCTACGAAGCCGGTGTGATCGGTGCTGAACCAGAACGCCTACCCCTTTCGATCGGTGATCCAACCTTGGTAACCGGCTCGCTCTCGGTTGTTAGCATGTTCGATATCTTTTCTTTGTACCTTCAAAAAGGCAACGTTGATGTAGGTTTTCTTGGCGGCGCCCAGATAGACCGTTACGGCAACATCAACGCGACCGTGATCGGCTCGGATTATAACCACCCGAAAACTCGCCTACCCGGCTCCGGCGGCGCCCAAGAGATCGCTGCATGGGCGAATCGCTGCTACATCATGACTCCGCACCAGCTTCGGCGTTTTCCCGAAAAAGTAGATTTCCTCACTTCAGCCGGATACATCGACGGTAAAGGCGCACGCGAAAAAGCTGGCTTGCGTGGTGCCGGACCAGTATGCGTAGTCACTGATCTGGGAATGCTCGAACCTGATGAGAATGGCGAATTGGTTCTAACCACCCTCCACCCGGGAAAAACAGCGGACCAAGCGAAAGCAAACACCGGCTGGGATCTGAAGGTTTCCAAAGATCTAAAAATTTCGAGTGATGTCACCCAAATAGAGCTGGATATTCTAAGGAATGAATTAGACCCATCCGGCATCTATTTGAAATAAAGTAGGTTGCTTTTCAAATCAGAGTCTCATTTTAAAACAATCTCCATTTGATTAGCAAAGGGTTGTTGTTGCCATAATTATTACGAAGTAAATACCAAAGTGCCGAAAGAAGACTTCGGCACTTTGGTTTCGAAAGGATCAAAGAAAATAAAAAGATATTCCTTCTACATATCACAAATGAAGGAGAAACGATTTTGTACTTTTCGATGATATTATTTTCCACAACCTCCTTACCTTCCAAGAGTTTTTTAAGATTCTTAAATTTTTCCCCGAGCCTCATTTTTTTGAACCCAATTCACCCCCATTGGGTTATCATCATTAATATGATTTTTCATCCGAAAATTAAGGCAGTGATCTTTGATCTTGGCGATACCTTGATGCTCCCAAGTGGTTCGTGGGAAGGCGTCTTCCTCCACGCTGGTTCCGCTCTGCAAAATTATCTATGCGAAAATAAAATCATCCTTCCAAGCCTCAATTTTCGATCTCTTTTCTTGGAAAGCCTCAACGAATACTATCAGATCCGAGAAAAAACTCTCCGCGAAACAACAACCTCTGCTCTTCTTAGGGATCTTTTATCGAAATACCAGATCCGACCGGTTGATGACGCCGAGCTCAATGAAGCGCTAGATGCTTTTTACCAAGTAACCCGCTTGAACTGGCATATCGACCCGCAATCCCCCGTAACGCTGCGAAAACTAAGCGAGGATGGCCTTCAGATCGGTATGATCTCAAACGCTGGAAATGAAGCGGATGTGATCAAGCTTTTGGAAAATTTCGCTATCTTGCCCTATTTCTCCTTTGTCATTACCTCTGCTGGGGTTGGCTACCGAAAACCTCACTCCAACATCTTTAGCCATATCTTTGACCATTGGACCTACGCGCCAAATGAAATGATGATGGTGGGTGATCGATTGGATACCGACGTATTAGGTGCTAGGGATTTTGGTCTTCATACGGTTTGGCTGAACCGAAAAGGAAAGAAAAATACCATCCCCGCGCTCAAACCGGATATAGAAACCCGCGAACTTCACACGTTTCACCAATTCCTCTAGCACAACACCAAACATTTCGATTTCATAATAAAAACCTTACAGGCCACTCTTCAAATTAGGGTCATTGTATAATGATGACTAGGAGTATCTGATGTCATTTATTGCGATCGTTGAACTTTCTATTGGTATGATCTTCGCCTGGTTGTTGCTTAGCGTTTCAGCTATGTTCATCCAGGAGTGGTTGGTTAGTTTGCTCAACTGGCGCTCGACCATGCTCGAATCAACCGTTGAAAACTTGGTCAGCGATCCGGTCATGAAAAACCAAATTTATTCTCACCCGCTCATCAAAGGTTTGCACAGCGGCGCGAATTCAGAAAAAAAACCATCCTACATCCCCTCGAGCCAATTTTCACTCGCTCTCCTTGATATCATCAATAATTCATCAAAAGAAGCATATCTGATCCAATGTACCCTTTATGATATTAAAACGGAAATATCGGGCAAAAAACCCAAGAATTACAAGCAAATAATCACCACCCTGAACTCGGCTATCGGGCTGACCAACCAAGCCATGAGCGCCGATGCTGCTTCGCCATTAGCGAAAAGCATCCTCGACGAAGTAAAAGCGGTCATCCGAAATATCAGCGCGGAATATCCCATCGTAAAACCGACCATCGAAAAATTCTTTAGAGAATACGGCACTAGAAAAAAGCAACTCGACGAACTCTTAGCTCAACCGGCATCCCCCGCTACGCAGAACAATATCGCATTAAACCGAATCAACAATGGCGTGGCAGTGCTGACGCTTACCAATCCGGGATTGAAACAAGCTCTAGACGCTTTGATCATTGAGATGAAGGACTTAGGGGACAAGACCGAAAACCAGATAACCACCGCGAAGAATAGCATTGAAGCCTGGTTCAACAGCAGCATGGACCGTCTTTCTGGATGGTACAAACGACGCGCGCAAGTTCTATCTTTCATAATAGGCCTTACGCTGGCCTTTTCCTTCAACATCGATTCCTTCCAACTTGCCACCCAACTTTGGCGCGACCCTTCCGTTCGGCAGATCATTGCCACGCAGGCAACGTCGATCGTGGAGCAAAATCCGAATGGATTGAACCAGGTAGACCCCAATCAGATGCTCTCTGTCTATATGCAGTTGAACCAACTCAACATTCCTGTAGGTTGGATCGGTTCTCCAATGCAGATGGATAGCCAAGGAGCAGTCTTTTTTGCGGATAATTTTCAAAAAAGATGCAGCGTCAGACCCGTGTCATCGGTAGAAATTTTTGGGCTTCGCCTCGGTGATCAGTGTTACCCGATCATCAACACACCCGAACTCAATGACTTAGCAGGCTGGTTATTCAAGGTCTTTGGCTTTCTCGTCACCGCGGCAGCCACAGCCCAAGGCGCGCCTTTCTGGTTCGATATCCTCAAGAATTTGATCAACATCCGCTCCGCCGGTACCATAAGCGACGCGAAAGCAACAAAAACACCCGTCCAATGATCCAACAAACCAGCATAACGGGTGAACAATTTTCCCAATCCTCATTACAGACGTATCTAGATTGTAAACAAGCCTACAAACTTCGCTATATTGACCAGCTAACCTGGCCATCCATACAGGTCGATCCCCAACTCGAAAATGAAAAACAGCAAGTGGAAGGGATTTTTTTTCACAAACTGATCCATCAATATTTGCTCGGTATCCCGCAAGCTTCCATCGATTCACAGGTATTGAACAACCCAAGCTCAAATATCAAAGACTGGTGGACAAATTTTATCTTTGCCATCAATTCAAACATGTTAGATCTGAGTAATTACAGCCATAAATTCCCTGAGATCCTCCTCACCCAATCCTTCGGACGATCTAAATTGGTCGCGAAATATGATCTCATCGCGGTGCGAGAGGACAAAATTCATATCTTTGATTGGAAGACCAATACCAAAAAACCAGATCACTTAGCTTATGAACAAAAAATACAAACGATCCTCTACATGGAAGTATTGGCGGGATCAGGTTTTGCGAATCGATTTATCAAGAATTTCCAGCTTTCTGATATTCAAATGACCTATTGGTTCAGTAATTTCCCCAACCAATCCATCAACATCTCCTACGGCGAAGACAAACACAGAGCCGCGATAGCAGAAATTTCCTCCTTGATCAGAGAGATCGAAGCGGATACCCTTTATCCCAAAACAGATAATTTTCGCCGTTGCGCTGGTTGTGTATATCGGTCCTATTGCTCTCGAGGAATTAAAGCTGGATTTGAAGCCGATCTTACGGAAGAGGAATGGAACGACCAATACCCCGCTTTTGAGGAAGATGACCTGTTCAGTGATTTCTAAGCTCTGCTACCTACCCCAGATCTGAAATATCCGCGATCATTGCGCTTGTTATCTTCTTGAGGTCTTCCGCGCTCATCGCGATACTCAAGCCCCTTTGCCCACCCGAAATATTGATCTGCGTAAATTTAACTGCGGATTCATCCAAGACCACCTGAAAACCCTTGTTGATCAACGCTAATGGCGAAATTCCCCCCGCTTGCAACCCGGTCGCTTGTTCGGCTTCCCTTTCAGTAACCAAAACAACTTTTTTCTCATCCACAGCCGCGGCGACTTTTTTTAAATCTACGGTAACAGGCCCAGGAACCACCGCCAATATCTTTTTTCCGGGTTTTTGCCGCGCCACAACGATCGTCTTGAAAACCTGAAATGGGTCTAAACCTAGAATTGCCGCCGTTTCGATTGCGCCAAGCTTTTCCGCCCGAGTTTCGTATGCCTGATAGTGTATTTTTTTCGCGTCCAATAAGCGGGTTACATTATTAACAATTGCCATCAACCTGTTTCCTTTATGTTTTATCCTTAAATAAAAACAGGCCGAAAAGCATAATTTTCGACCTGTTCATTCTTATTTTACTTTTGCCAGATCGCGAGATCCATCGTAATTTGTTCTACGTGGCTTGGGTCTGGGGTCATACCTTGCCCAAAGGTTACATCAGAGATGGTAGCGATCATAAACAAGGAAGCTGTTTCGAGTTTTACCTGTTTATGCGGTTGGATCTCGATCAATTCACCTTTAGCTTCTAACTTAGCCCTACTACCTTGGTCTTTGTAAGAGAATGGGCTCATCATCACTTTTGTGATGGTTTGAATATCATTTTTATCGAACATCCATACTTCAAACGCGCTTGCCTTTTTAGGGGAACCTACGCCAATGAACTCACTCACACCAAAGCCGCATTCACCCAAAAACTCACCGGTACGAGAATCGAAACTGAAGGAGTCATTATATCCATCATCACCGATCATATAGGTCGTTTGGAAGCGGGCAAATGGCTGTTGTTGGTTTTGCGTGATGGTATTTTGGGTAGATTGGCGGATGGGAGCGGCTGATCTTGAAGAGTATGCCTCTGATTTTGCCATGGATGGCGCTTGAGGTTGATATTCATCTTCTTCCGCGTATCCTTCTTCTTCTTCGTCCTCGTACTCATCTTCATCTTCGCTAAACTCTGTGGCACGCCGGCGCAGGTAAAAGAAAATAGCGATGGCGACCGCACCAAGAGCGAATAATATTCCGACAAGGATCAGCAAGGTCGTCAACCAAGATGAGCCACTACTTGCGGATTCATCCGGGGCAGTTTCCGCCGCGCCAGTAACTTCTGTTCGTTGGTTATTCGCCATTCCCTCTGCGGAAGTGGCTCCCATCAAATTATTCTTGGTCAACATTTGTTCAAATACGATCAGAAAATTCGGATCGATGGTTCCAGGATTGTTTTTAATGACCTGCATAAGAGGCAATCCATTTTCGCCAAGTGTAGTAAAGCGGCTCTTTGCTACGTCTTCATTGGCATTCACCCGGAATGAGTCGATGGTCATTCGCAGGTATTCTTCCTGATAATTTGCGGCGAGGGTGGTTGGATCCGCGTCGGTCCACTCCACAGGTTGGATCACCCAACCCCAAATTAATCCAAGGCCGATCCCGAGCGCTAAAACCAATCCATAAAGGGCTTTAGGTTGTTTTAAGATGGTTAAATATTTCATAATGGGCTCCTGATAAGTCTGTGCATACCTAAATTATATGCTCGGTAGCCTTTCAATACCATTGTAGTTTCATAATAATTATGAAACTACCTCCGTCATCATTTTTTCGAGTAGAAATGTTTCGTTACAGCTTAGACAAGAAACTTCCCTTTTATTCGACATCACCAATAAACCACTACAGCTGGGACAGGGGGCTTTGATCGGTTTCTTCCAGGATGTAAAATCACAAGTCGGATAATTAGCGCAGCCATAAAACGGTCGTCCTTTTTTGGTTTTCCGCTCTACCAATTCACCGCCATCCGTCGGGCAAATGATGCCGAGTTTTTCCAACCAAGGTTCGGTATATCGGCATTCTGGAAACCCCCCGCAGGAGATGAACTTACCAAATTTGCCATATCGGATAACTAACTCACGGCCGCAATCCGGGCATTGCCTCCCGATCTCTTCATATCCAGCTTTGGTTACCGGCATTTCTGATTGGGCGAATTTTACTTTTTCAGCAAATGGACCATAGAAACCGGTCATCACTTTTACCCAATCCTCCGATCCTTCAGCTACTTCATCCAGCTTTTCTTCCATTCCCGCTGTAAAATTAACGTCGACGATCTCGGGGAAATATTGGATCATCATGTCATTAACTAGGATGCCAGTTTGGGTAGGTTCTAACCGCTTATCCACCCGCAGCACATAGCCTCTATCCTGAATGGTAGAAATAATGGGGGCATAGGTGGAGGGTCGCCCGATCCCTAAGGATTCTAATGTTTGAACTAGAGATGCCTCGGTAAACCTTGGAGGTGGCTGGGTAAAATGTTGCTCAGGCAAAACATGGGTAATTTCCTGTTTTTGCCCTTCCACAATAGTTGCGGGAATTTTAACATTCTCTTCGGCATCGGGGTCTTCTTGCTTTTCGTCATCCGCCTTCGATTCCTCATAAACCGCCAGAAACCCAGGGAACTTGATCGTTGAGCCAGTTGCCCGAAATAAATAATCGTTAGTGTTCTTGCCAAGAATATCCACCGATACCGTATCATACACCGCGTTTTCCATTTGAGAAGCCAAAAACCGCTGCCAAATGAGTTGGTAAAGTTTGTAACTTGGGGCATCGAGGTGGGTTTTCACAGAATCAGGAACCAAATTAACCGAAGTGGGACGAATTGCCTCGTGCGCTTCTTGGGCGCCAACGGCTTTGGTTTTGTATTCTGGGCGTTGCGCGGGAAGGTATTCAGCGCCGAATTTCGCTTTGATATACTCGGCAGCTTCATCTTGAGCCTGAACCGCCACATTGGTCGAATCCGTTCTCATATATGTGATCAAACCCGAAACGCCTTGCCCAGTATCAATACCTTCGTAAAGTCGTTGCGCTAAAGCCATGGTACGCTTGGCGGTAAAACCGAGTTTTCGATAAGCTTCTTGTTGCAAGGTGGAGGTTATAAACGGTGCGGAGGGTTTTCGTTTTCGTTCGCTTTTCTTTACCTTGGTCACTACATAATTTGCGGTCTGAATATCTTCCAAAATTGGATCGATCTCAACTTTGGCGGTAAGTTTGGCTTCTATATCATTGATCCTGAACAATTTCGCGGTGTAGGTAATTTTATGCTTGTCACCCTCGGGTTTAAAATCCGCGTGAATAGACCAGTATTCTTGGGGTTGAAAGTCATTTACTTCATTTTCACGGTCTACGATCAGCCGCAACGCTACCGACTGCACCCGGCCGGCAGACAGCCTAGACCGCACTTTATCCCATAAGATCGGGCTAATAGAATAACCAACCAAACGATCAAGCACACGACGAGCTTGTTGGGCGTTTACCAGGTTAAGATCGATCTGCCTGGCGTTAGCAAAAGCTTCCTGGATCGCGGTTTGGGTGATCTCGTGAAAAGTAACTCGATGGGTTCGGGTGGGTTCGGTTTCCAAGGTTTCCGCAAGATGCCAACTGATCGCCTCACCCTCTCGGTCAGGGTCAGTTGCCAGAAAGATCTGATCATGCGTTTTAGCCAAGACCTTTAGTTCTTTGACCACCGTTTTTTTCTCGTTCGGCACACGGTATTTTGGCGCGAAATTATTATCAACATCCACCGAAAGCTGCGATCGTAAAAGATCTCGGATGTGGCCAACAGAAGCCTTTACAGTGTAGCCTTTTCCTAAAAAGCGGCCAACCGTTTTCGCTTTGGCGGGTGATTCCACAATTACCAGGTTCCCTACCCGCACAGGCTCAGGGCGTTTGACAATTGGAGGAATCATTCCCTCGTGTTGGGGGGTTCGTCCGGTTCGGTATAATTTTGTAGTACAAACAGGGCAGACCCCTATTGTTACAGGCGCGCCTGATTTATTAAAATTAGCAGATGGGTCAGACATCTCGCGCTTTTCTTTGCATTTCATGCAATATGCTTCCATCGTTCCTCCAAAAAATCGTTTATTTTCTCGTGCCAAACAACAAAATAGTAACGCATATTTCAATTTTTAGTTTTACCACAACGTCATTACTAACTACAATCGGTTTTTGTAAAAAACGAACAACCTACTTTAGTACCAAAACCGTAGAAACAACCTTGCAGATTGTAACGTACAAATAGCATTTTTCAGCAATGATCAAACCAGTCCGAACGACCGAATAGATCTGTAAAACACCTAGTTTTAAGGCATCTAGGTCCAATTTCGCGTTTACCCCTTCGAACAAAGCATCCGAGTTGGTCTGCATAACCCCGAACTAGCTTACTTGACGGCAAATCCGCCAAATTTTCTGTTTTTTTCTTCATTCCGTATCAATTGTTCTCAATGGCAAATATCTGCTGCTGTTTGCCGATATTTACATTAACACCCTTAGGTCTTTTGCCGATTACAAATCCTATTATTTATTTCTCGTAATATTTTCTTCCAACTAACTTATACGATGGGTATTTACCTGATCAATAAACAAACAACTTCCCCGAACAATTAGAACTGATACTATGTTCTAGTGGTCGAACTTGTAAGCCGAGTTTTGATAACGATAGAGGAAGGCTAACTAATGACATCAAGTTCATTTGTACCAGCCCAAAACTCAGCGTCCATTGTAATGAAGAAACGGTTCCCTAAACACAAATTACCCAAGGGTTTTGTTGAGTACATAATTCATCACACCAACTTGGTTAATATGCCCATTCAATTCTAAAATAGTAAGATAGGCCATAGCCTTATCTACGGGTATCCCGGAATTTGCGCAGATATCATCAATGTGAACAGGGGCATTCCCTATTTGTTCCATTAATGCCAATTCTAACCCATCAAAATGGTGGATCCTTTTTTGCGGCTCACTTTGTTGGTTCACTTTAAGAAAATCAAAAATATCAGCCACTCCGGTATAGATGTTTGCTCCGTTAGAAAGTAAAGCATTCGGCCCTACGCTTTGCGGTGAATAAATTGGCCCAGGCACAGCAAAGACCTCGCGTCCTTGGTCGGCGGCAAAATCGGCTGTGATAAGTGCCCCGCTTTTTTCCCCGGCCTCCACTACCACAACCCCGCGCGATAATCCGCTAATAATGCGATTGCGAGGCGGAAAATTAATGCGGTCGGGTTGGGTGCCTGGGGGATAATCCGAGAGGATCGCGCCATTTTCTTCTATTTGTTTGGCTAAGGTTTTATGTTCTGGTGGATAAATGACATCAACCCCAGAACCAAGAACGGCGATCGTTCTACCTTTGGCTCTAACAGCCGCCTGGTGAGCGACCGCGTCCACCCCGCGAGCAAGCCCGCTTACAACAGTCACCCCATGTTGGGCAAGCCGAGTAGATAATTCATCCGTAACTTGCTTCCCATAATAGGTAATTTTTCGCGTTCCCACAATTCCTATGGAAAGAAGATCGGATTCGAGCAGAGTTCCTTTAAAATAAAGTACCGGGGGATGTTGTTCGATCTCACTTAGGTTTTTTGGGTAGTTTGTACAATCAGAAAACAGATAATTTATCTGTTTTTTCCCAAGCCCATCGATAAAAGTATCTAGGTCGATCGTTTTTTTGATTGTGATCAGGTTTTCGATCACTTTTTTGGTCGCGCCAGCCGCGATCAGATCAGGCAGCGTTGCGTTCCACGCCAACTCAAGATCCCCAAAGTATTCAGCTAATTTTCGTAAACGAACAGAGCCAACCCCTTTTACAAGGGAGAAACCGATCCAGTATTTTTTATCATCCATAGTGATTGCGGCGATGGGATGTATGTATCGGTTATTCGATCAAACCTTCAGGAAGTTCAACGATCATTGTCTTTTCTTCCAGGTTGATCTCTTTCAAAACTTGTTTAACCGCGGGAATAAGGATCTCTTTTCCCTGATTCGTTTTTGTAACATATACATCATTCGCGCCGGTGATGAGAATTTCGGAAACGATGCCAAGGTCTTTTCCATTAACATCAACAACTTTAAGCCCAACGATCTGATGATGGTAATATTCCCCTTCGGGGAGAGCGGGCCGATCTTCTAATGGAACATAAACATATTCCGTAACATAGGCGATCGCCTCTTCAGGGTTGGTGATACCTTTAAAACCAAAAATGATACCGTCGTTGTGCGGCTTTAGGCTGGAAATTTTCAACGGTTTCTTTTGATCCCCTACAAATACAGTGGTTCCAGGTTTTAGACGTTCAGGGAAATCGGTAATAACGGTGAAAAGCAGATCTCCCCTAATACCGTGGGTTCGTCGAAATTTACCTACCGCCAAAAAATCATTTTCTTCTGCTTCGCTCATATTTTTAATTCACCAGTGTTCTTATTCAACAGTTTCGCGCACCCTAGGGCTCCATTACGTCCAAAGAAACTTGACGGCCATCTTTTTCAGCGGCTACGCGCAATAACGTGCGGATCGCGTTAGCGATTCGTCCATTTTTACCGATCACTCTGCCCATATCTTCTTTTGCTACGGTTAGCTCTAGTTTTACACGGCCACCATGAGTGGTTTGGTTAACAACAACAGCTTCAGGATTTTCAACTAACGACTTGGCTAAGTACTCAATTAATTCTTTCATTTTACTCACCCATTTTGTTAAAAAAGTTACCCGGTAGTTTCATAAACAATCGAATCAATCTAAATCCTTAATTCCAATTTAATTATGAACTACCGGGTATATTGTAAAAATTAGTTCTTGTTGGTTCTTACTGGGGAAACAACTTTTTCAGCTGCGGCTTTTCCTTCAGCAAGTAAAACTTCCAAAGATTCGCCCTTTTTGAGACGATTGAATCGATCGGAGGTACCTGTGGTGCGGAAGAGCGCGATCACTGAATCAGTGGGTTTAGCGCCATTCTTCATCCACTCAAAAACTCTGGCTTCATCAATTGAAATAGTGCCGGGTTCTGTTCGGGGATTGTAGAAGCCAACGATCTCTAAAAAGCGGCCATCTCGAGCGCGTTCAGAATCTTGAATAACGATACGATAGGACGGTTGTCCCTTTAAACCTACTCTGCGTAAACGAATGCGAACCATGGAATTTACTTTCTCCTATTGAATTTTTTGACGAGTATGACTGAGGACACTTAGAGTGTGCCCGAGGAACATACCCTCCAATGGTTTTGATCCCTGCAAAATGGATTAAGGTGCGCATGAAAGGATGCGCTCCACCTTGACTTGGGAATCTGAACAATTATTTTACCTGATAAGTTGTTTTAATTGAAGGGCAATTATCGGAGTAACCCTACCCAAACTGTAGGTTTGTCAAACATATTAGACACATGCGGCAAGAAAAACTAAAGGGGAACGATAATTCAAAGGTCTCATCGGAATATTGTTAGAGCGCTGGTTGTGTCTTTTCAATTGTGTAGCAAAGTCCGGGAAGGAAAAGAATCTAGCCCGGTTATAGAACCTCTTTTGATCCTCCCGATGGCTTCGCTCTACT
>CAIRYE010000212.1 GCA_903882765.1 uncultured Anaerolineae bacterium | reverse complement strand
CGACAACGACTTCGGCTCTCTCTCCTCTTCCAAGAATTCATCAATAACGAGCAAGCTTCTGGCTTGTTGCTGCTTTTTGCGGCTGGCTTGGCGATGTTGGTTGCTAATAGCCCGCTGGCGGCTTCCTTCAATACCTTGTTTGCTACCCACTTTGGGTTCCATACCCCCGGCCTCGACCTAAACCACACTTTGCTCTCTTGGATCAACGAGGGCTTGATGGTGTTCTTTTTCATCCTGATCGGGTTGGAGATCGAACGCGAGGTGTACGATGGCGAGCTTTCGGACTTGAAAAACGCTTTGCTGCCCTTGGCGGCCGCCATTGGTGGTATGTTGGCGCCGGCGCTCATTCACTTTGCCTTTAACCGCGGTTTACCCACGCAGCTGGGATTTGGCATACCAATGGCCACCGATATCGCTTTTGCCTTGGGCGTACTGCGTTTGTTGGGCAACCGCGTGCCGGCATCGGTGAAGGTCTTTATTACGGCCTTTGCCATTATGGATGATATTGGCGCGATGATCGTGATCGCCTTGGTGTATTCGCAAGGGCTGCAATGGGTTTCGCTTTTATTGGCGCTGCTGATGTTTGGGGTGATGGGGTTTCTTAACCTTCGCAAGGTGTACAACCCTTGGGCGTACCTGCTGCCGGGGTTGGCGATGTGGTATTTTACCTTGGTCTCGGGGGTGCATACCTCCATCGCGGGGGTAGCGTTTGCCTTCGCCTTTCCCTTTGCCGATGGCAAGGCTGATTCTCCCAGCCTCAAGCTGGAGCTGGCCCTCAACAAACCGGTGGCGATGTTCATCATGCCGTTGTTCGCCTTCGCTAACTCGGGTGTGGCGATCAACGCCGCATTGCTGGGGCAGCTGCTAAGCCCCAACAGCCTTGGTATTTTTACCGGGTTGGTGATCGGCAAGCCATTGGGCATTATCAGTTTTAGCTTGGCGGCGGTAAAGTTGAGGATCGCCCGCCTGCCGGACTCTTTTTTGCCGAAGCATTTGCTGGGCGTTGGCTTTTTGGGCGGCATCGGCTTTACCATGTCCACCTTCATCACTGTGTTAGCGTTTAATGGCAGCAACGATGGCGCGACCGCCAAGATCGCCATCATGTTGGGGTCTTTGGCGGCGGGGTTTGTTGGTTACACCGTTCTCAACCTGCGCCGCGTGCCAACCCAGCATAGCAAACGAAAAAATCCTCCGCAACAGTTCAGCGAAGAGTGGACCGCCGAATAAAATAGGTAAAACAAATAAAGTTAAAATAGAAGATCCCCGAAAGGGGATCTTTTTTATGTAGGTGGAGGTTGCTTTATCTGGTAATGAGGCTTAGGGTATCCGCCACATCTTTGAGGCGCAGCGGCTTCGAGATGTAGGCGTTAGCGCCGGCGGCGATACATTGCTCTTGGTCGCCGATCATGGCCATGGCGGTGATGGCAAGCACCGGCAGGTTGCGCACTTTGATGTTGTAATGCGAGCGAATGGCGCGGATGACGTCGAAGCCGTTCATGCCCGGCATTTGGATATCGAGCAGCAGCACATCGGGCGTTTCTATTTCTAACAT
>CAIRYE010000211.1 GCA_903882765.1 uncultured Anaerolineae bacterium | reverse complement strand
CTCCGCAACAGTTCAGCGAAGAGTGGACCGCCGAATAAAATAGGTAAAACAAATAAAGTTAAAATAGAAGATCCCCGAAAGGGGATCTTTTTTATGTAGCTATAGGTTGCTTTATCTGGTAATGAGGCTTAGGGTATCCGCCACATCTTTGAGGCGCAGCGGCTTGGAGATGTAGGCGTTAGCGCCGGCGGCGATGCATTGCTCTTGGTCGCCGATCATGGCCATGGCGGTGATGGCAAGCACCGGCAGGTTGCGCACTTTGATATTGTAATGAGAGCGAATGGCGCGGATGACGTCGAAGCCGTTCATGCCCGGCATTTGGATATCGAGCAGCAGCACATCGGGCGTTTCTATTTCTAACATGGAGAGCAGCTCCTGGCCCGAGGTAAAGGTGAGGACCTTGAAATTTTGCTGGCGCAAAAAGTCTGAGATCAATTGCACGCTGGATGGGTCATCATCGGTGAGGAAGACAACCGGCTGCCGCAACACCGGGGTAACCTTGCGAATGGAGCTGACGGCTTTGCTTCTTTTTTCGAGCATTGTTTTTTCGATGGCGATCATGGCTTGTTCGTGCAATTGTTCTTGCGCGAAGGGTTCGTGCAGCACGCCATCGGCGCCAACTTCTAACTCGCTGTATTGGCTAATAAAAATGAGCGGTATGTTTTTGGTGATCTCTTTGCGTTTCAACTTCTGGATCCATTTGGGGTCCGATAGTAACACGGCATCCCTAAGGAAGATGATATCGGGCGAGATGCGGCTGGCAAGGTTTAGGCCGCCTTCCGCATCCAGGCTTACCTGGCTTTTTAGGCCAATGCTCTCGAGCAGGTCGGTGAGCCGAACGGCATTACGTTCGTTCTTTTCTACGATCAACGCCATTTTTATTTCACCGGGCAGGGTGTAGTCGTTGGTTTGTTTTTCGGTTTCTTGTTTGATATAGGGCAGGATGATGGTGAAACGGCTGCCTTTGTTTGGTTCGCTCTGCAGGCGGATGGTGCCGCCGTGCAGCTCGGCAAATTTGCGGGCAAGCGATAAGCCAAGGCCGGTGCCGGAGGCTTTACGGGCGAGGCTGCTATCTAATTGCACAAATGGCTGAAATAGGCGGGTTTGGTCTTCGGGGCTAATGCCAATGCCCTCATCCCACACGGTGATCTCAACGGTGCCGGCTTGTTCATCTACCTTGGTATCGATACCAATTTTTCCCTTATTGGGCGTAAATTTGATGGCGTTGTTCAGCAAGTTCATCACCGCTTGTTTTAGCCGGCGCTGGTCGCTGCGTAACACAATGCCGCGGTTGGCGGGTTGGTAGCCCATATTGATCTGTTTTTTGGTGGCTTGGGGGCGCACCATTTGCATGCTCGATTCGCAAATGTTATCGAGCGAGGCCGGGCCAAAGCTAAGGTCTAACATGGAGGCGTTGATCTTGGAGAGATCTAGAATATCGCTGATGAGATTGAGCAGATGCCGCCCGCTGGATTCGATGTTGATCAGCGAGGCCCGCTGTTGGTCGTTGATAGGGCCATAAACGTTCAGCGCTAAGGCCTCGGTAAGCCCGAGGATGCCGGTAAGCGGGGTGCGTAGTTCATGGCTCATACTGGCTAAGAACTCGTCCTTCATTTTTGCGGCGCGCGCTAATTCTTCGTTGGCAAGCCTTAGTTCGGCGGTGCGTTCTTGCACTACTTTTTCCAGCTCTTGTGAGTTCTGCAAGGCGTCTGTGTGAGTGTTTTTTATCGCGGAAATATCTTGGCTTAGGGTGATCACTTTATCCACTTTGCCGTTGGCATCTAAGATGGGCCAGTATACCACCGAAAGCCACTTGGCGTGGTCGGTGCCAGGGTGATGGTGCATCTCGGGGATGATCAGGTCTTCGCCGTGGATAAAGACCTTGTTGATCATCTCAAGGCGGTCTTTGTATTCCGATTCGGTGTTTTGCAGCATGAGCGATACCGCGGGGTTGGTTTTCTCTTGTTCTATTTCTTCATCCGTGAGGCCAAAGGTGGTTTGCCAGGCTTCGTTGTGGGCTAAGAGGCGGCCATCGGCGGCGCGCACGGTGATGGAGAGGGGTGAGCCGTAGAAGAGGGCGCTGAATAATTTTTCGCTTTTGCGCAGCTCATTGGCTGCGTTCTCGCGCTCCGTGGCATCGATGACGTAAGAGCGAACCGAGATGATCTCG
>CAIRYE010000210.1 GCA_903882765.1 uncultured Anaerolineae bacterium | reverse complement strand
TGGTAGCGTCTTTTTCGAGGTTTAGATGAATACCCACCAACTGTGTGGGCTCTTGCTTTTGAACAAAGTTCGTATAAGCCTGTCGTCCACTGGCTACCAACGTAAAATGGTTTAGGTAACTGGTGGTTGGATCCAAGGTACGCACCTGCCGCATGGAAATGGATCGTAATACCGATTCTCTTGGGTTGGATGGCGGGTATTTTAGTAACGGTACGGGGAAGGAGCCAATTGGTTGGCTGAAAGTCGCCAGCAGTTGGGCAGCCGTTTGGCTGCTTTGGTGCGAAAAGGCTTTAGCGTGGTCACCTCTATCGGCATAATAAGAAGCCAACATAGCATGGATGGCCGGTAAGACCAGCTGCCAATCAAAGGTCTCCGCGATCACCAGCGCCCGCGTCAATGCTTGTTCAGCTTCCTCAAGCTTGCCGTTTTGCCAAAGAGCAAGCCCCAAATTGTAGTAATTGGCTGCCAGGCGTGGGTGGGGCTCAAATTTTGCCAACACCGGAACCGCTTCTCGCAACGCCTCTGCGGCAAGATCAAATTGTCCCTGGTTATTTTTAATTGATCCATCCAAGCACTGTAAGGTGGCCAATAAAAAGTCGTTTTTTTCCTGTTGCGCTAAAAGAATGCCCTCGGCCAGGGATTCTTCCGCGGTAACAAATTCATTTAGGTGGATCTGGCTGATCGCGTGATTTACCAAAGATTGGATCAACTGTGTGGCATCCCCGCCCGCCCGCGCCAACATCAATGCCTCGCGAGAGTGCTCTAAGGCGGGGGAGTGATCGTTTAAAGCGCTATAAAAAGCAGAGAGGGTGTTAAGTACATCCACTAGATCGTTAGTAAAATTTTCTTCGCGGCATAACTCCAAACATTGGGTGGCGAAAGCTAAAGCTGGGGCAAGTTTATTATCATAGTAATAGGCCGCCGCCAAACTATGCAACCCGCGCGCCCTTAGGCAGGAGTCATTGGCTTGGTCCAACAGGTCAAAAGCCTGGTAACTCATCGACAAGTTATCCGCAAGCAGGCCGATCTCGCAACCCACACGCGCCTTGGCGATCAGGGCGGCAGCCCGCGTTCGGATGGCATCCAGATCAGCTTCGTTAGCCAAGCTTATGGCAATGGCTTCATCGCATATAGCCTCGGCTTGCCGAAACTCGCCATGAAAATAAAGCCGCATTGCTTGGTCGGCTGCTGGATAGGAGTTGGGGGACATGGTCATAATTATATCTTAATGATTCTAATAGCCTTTTCACGGCAATGCCCGCAAGGCAGTGTACCTGGCAACATTTTGTCGCCAATGTTCTCTTCATCAAAGGTGCGGGAACCAACACAGTTATAAGGGAAAGGAAAGATCACGAAAATCGCAAGCTCTGTTTTCTATGATCCTTTGGATTCGACAGGCACTAGTTGGTTTTGCTTCGGAAGGGCTGCCAGGTGGCAACCCGATCCTCGCTCCATCAACAAAAGCGCTAGGTTTAGCATAAGTGGTGCTTCGTCAGCGAGCATGGGCTAGATCACACCATCCGTGCCACGCTCAATTCACAAGGATTATTCGAATTCAACGCCGGTGCCAACATTGTTGTCACCGGCGCTGCTTACCCGATCCTGTTCATGCCCTAAGCGAAGGTTGATAGTGCCTCAACCAATGCTGAGTAGAGAGGAAACCTCATCAGATTCCGTCGTAGTAACCATCATAGGGAAGGTCAGTGATACAACCTGGAACAGGGGTTGCGCCTGCGTCGATCACATTTTGAATGTTCGCCGGCCAGGAAATAGTTGGTGAATTCCAGTGTGTTTCTGAATTGAACTCAACATAGCCTGACCAATCGACGAAAAATCCATAGTCACTGCAACCGCTTACCCCACCTTTTTGAATTGCTAATTGCGCGATGGGGGCAACCTGAGTACACACAACCCACAAGGTCTTATCTACATTCAGGTTCCAACGGCCGGCAGAATTCCCGCAGGCAGTGGTCACGTAATAGTCATACTTGCCTTCTTCCAGTTGAATGGTGCTATATCCGGCAGGTAGTTGGAAGTTGCTGCTTTGGCCTTGTTCGTTCACAACAATCAC
>CAIRYE010000209.1 GCA_903882765.1 uncultured Anaerolineae bacterium | reverse complement strand
GTGGCAGCTGACCAACATACGATAGGAAAAGTTTTTGGCGGGCTCTTGTAAGCGCCATGTAGACCAACTTCTTTTCTTCCGCTACTTCATTTTCATCCTCTTTATCGCTAAAGGTTTCTTGCATACCACATAAAAATACCGCTTCAGCCTCCATCCCTTTGTAGGAATGAAATGTGTTGACTATTACATCTGTTCCTTTAAGGTGTTTTTTGATACGGTCAATATTCCGTTTCGACCTGCAAAGAACAACGATCTGATCTAGGTCCAGTTTTTCTTTTGCAACAAGCGAGTTAATATTTCTCTTAATAAAATCTACCTCATCCAAAATATTATCCGTCCTAAAGATAACCGGACGATCACCCTGCCGCATCAAAGCCGGATCAAGATCCACGGGCAAGGACATATCTTCCGCCTCAAGGATCTTGGTCAATACTTCATCCTCATGCACCAGAGCATTCGCGACTTGGAAGATCTGGTAAGTATTGCGATACGGCAGCAACAAGCGTGCGGTACGACCCACTACCGGGATGCCTTTTTCTTTCCAGCTGTAATATTTATATATGCTTTGGGTGGGGTCATCCGCTAGAAATATTACGCCATTATCGGGTTTTATTATTTTTTTCACTACACTGATCCAGGAGGGAGCAAAGTCTTGCGCCTCATCGATCAAAATAACATCGTAGGGATCGACCGTTATCTCGCCCGCTTCGATCTTCCGTAATACGATGTGTGGAACATCCGCCCAATCCGGAATATTTCGGCTTTGAAGATCGGCGTCATAGTCCCGCATCAAACGGAATATCATTTTGCGGGTTTCTTTCATTAGTCGTTGTTGTTTTCCACGTCCCTTGCGCTCGGCAGAGAGGTATAGCTCTAATTCGATCAAAGCCATATCTTTGATCCAGGTGATCTCATCAGACAAGAATTCAACGGAGTAATCCGCTAGTTCAGGATAATTTTTTCTGGTCTTTTGGATCCAACCATTGGGGTTATCGGGTTTTCGTAATGGCTCAGGCAATAGGTTTGTACATAACTTATGAAAATTGAGTGTCGTAATATTTTCATGGTCAACAAAATTGGTTTTTAGGTTGGCTGCCAACGCGTTATTAAAACTTAGGACAAGAATTTTCCATTCTGGGTAACATTCCGCCAAATATTTTGCCCGCTGAATGAGCACCAAGGTCTTGCCTGAACCCGCCAAACCTCGTACTAGGCGGATGGAGGCATTCTCAAAGAGAGATTCAACGATATCGGGAGTTGGGGGAAGAGGTTCAGGAGTGATGACGGGGATGAGGGATGGCTGAACATCCGTCGGCGCAATCACCTCAGGGGCTTGTTTTTTGGGTGTTTCGGAGACCAGCTTGGTTTGGATCGGATCGATGGTGATGGTTGGGCGATTTGGAGGAGTGAAGTTGACGATGGGGAAGATCGTGGCGCGAATATAATCTTGTTCCAGTTTGGTTAGGCCATGAGAAGAGATGCGTTCTGCCTTGATGGTGTTCTTTAATCGGTTTTGGAGAGAGTTTGGGTTTCCAAGATCATCCTTACTGATTACAAATTCCTCTCCCCAAGGTTTTCTAACTTGAGAAATAAAGGTAATCCCTAAATTCGGTAACACCGCCGCAAAACCCCAAGGGATGGAACTGTGGGTTTTATCCTTTTCATGATTTTCATTTAGATTATTGGAAAGGATGATGGCAAATTCTCGTGCTTTAGTCACAGGATTTGTTTCCCACCGCACTTCATTTTGCTTTGTAAGAATAGTCGCCCCCGACGGATCCGCCGATTCGATTTGCAACCAGTCCTTCACTTCCAGAACGATCACCCCATAATTTGTAAGAACCACAAAATCTGGATAGCGTAATTCTCGCTTTTTATGTAAAGGCGGCTCAACGAACACGCTGTATTCTTTTGGCAAGTTTTGCCTAAGGAATTTTAGCGTCTCTTTTTCACCATATGTAGCCTCATCCCTAAGAATCCCATACACTTCTGCTGGCATACGCACTCCCATTAATTAAGCAAAATATTGTTGATAAGAACGTTAGATTGATTTTAAACCATCTACTGTTATTCCTTACAAAAAGCTATTAAGTTGCTATGAAAACTAATCTTTCGTATTGGGATTCCTTGTCTTTAATCAGTGAATGATCTTAAACTAACAAAACTGATAATAAACGACCAAATCAATAACCATAATTCATGTTTTTTGGAATTATAATCAACAGAATTATTATGGAAAATATTGTTTCTACCTATAACAGCGCGCTTGTTTTTTCTTTTTACATCAGTGTATTTTTTGTAATATTATCCATTAACAACTTAGATAAACAAAATAATCGCCTCATGATCGGGTATTTGGCTTCTAACGCGGCGATCATCGGGGCTTTTTATCTGTCAATGCATGCGGAATCAGAAGAGTCGGCCCAATTTTGGTTTATCAACATCAAATTATTTCTTATTCAATTAAATATATTTATCGGGATTTATATCTCGATCCAAAGAATGCTGTTATTGAAAAAGAAAAGATCGATCTTCGTTTTGATATTACAGACCATCAATGTTGCCATAACAGGATTGTTGGTCAACGCAACCGCCTACGATCATTTGTACATACGATCGATCAAATTCGCGCTCTTTGAAAATATGTGGTTCAGAATAAATTGGGAATTAGGACCCATCTTTTATTACGTTCTTACGATCAATTGGGTCGTATTATTGATCCTTTTGATTACCCTCCGTTCAGAAATTTTTAAAGCGTTGTTTGTTCGAACTTCCAATCTTCGCACAAAATCATCCCTTTTGTACATTTCTATTTTTCTCATCCCGGGAATGGTGGCAAGCAGCCTTTCGATACGCTCCGGAAGTTTTTTCGCCATATTCAATATTTTACCGATCGTACTCATGGTGCAGAGTTTCGTCTTTTCCTATTCTTCAAATAACAAATTCTTCTTTACCGTGCCACTATCAAAAAAATGGATCTTTGACAATCTCCCGAATCCTGTGGTCATCCTAGACAATTCCCTTAATATTTTGGATACCAACCCTGCAGTGCAAACACATACTGGTCTTGAACGAGACGATTGCCTTGGATTATCTATTTTGGAAGTGTTCCCGGATGTTTTCACACGCGCGGATTTTGCGTTAGAAAATTTGCCTTTTAAAACGCGGAGAACATTCTATCTTGCCAACCGGAAAGAAATGTCATTTGATATTCAAATCAACGCAATACAGAATATCTTCAAAAAAAACGTTGGGACGATCCTTGTGCTCAACGAAATTTCATTGCCTATCTCAGTTTCCACCCAACCCAATAATTAGACCTATCTAATTGAAGTTAAAAACCATCTTCAAACAGCATTCATAACAGATACATTTTTCCGCAACCGAGCTTAAACAACTTTACTGACCTCAGTCGCTGGCAGGTTTTTGCTTGCTCTTATTTAACCCCTATTACGCAAGGTCTCCGAAAAAAATCCTATGAGCAGTTCTTGGGTAGCGTCCCTTTAATCGAAACCATTACAGACTTCTATACCAATATTGGTATTCCTCGACAAAGCCGATTTTTTGATAGAGGTTTATCGCGGGAGAATTATCTAAAATCACCTGTAAATAGGCCATTTTCGCGTTTTGTTGTTTTCCCCATAACAACATCCGGTCGACCAATCTTGCCCCGAAACCGCGTCGGCGGAAACTGGGATCGGTAACCACATCAAACAAACCTACGAATCCCGCTTGAACGACCGCCAAACCACAAGCCACCGCCGTACCTTTCTCAATCAAAGTAAACAGTCTATGCTCAGGTACGATTTTCTGGAGAATCAACGTTAAGGTTTCGATCTGGTTGGGTTGTAAATTGTTCATCCTCGAGTATTGATCTATCCATTCTTCGGTAGATCGATCTGACGCAACAATGGCCGGATCATGATCAGGATTCATTTTTTCGAGGCGCAGAATTTGAACTGAGGTTGGGGAAAGTAATTGGTAGCCAGATCTTTCCAAGTGATCATCCAAATTGGTAGGGGTGCTTTTTGATGTTATTTTGAAGACCATTGGTAAATTTTGCTTTTGATAAATTTCTTCGCAGGTTTTGATCTTTACCTCAAGCGGAAGAGTACTTGGATAAAGTGGGTTTATGGAATTAGCTCTTTTTGTGTAGCCTTTGGCAAATCTTAAAACCCATCCATCTACCAATACGGTTTGTAATGCAGGCCAAGCATTTAAGGATAATTCTTCGATCAGGTTCTGCATTTGCTCTCCTTATTATCTAGCTTTCCCACACAGTCAACTTGGGCCACCTCTTCACGCGCAGTTTAGCTGAACTTTAGTTAATTCTTTCCCTCCATTATAATAGTAGCAGGTCTAACCTTATGAACGATCCCCACAGCGAAGATAATACCACCGTCTCAATCCCCAACTATCTTTTATTTATCTTGGTAGCATTGCCTGCCTTTATCGTTCGCTATTATTTGTTCACCCTGCACCCACCACTATGGCTGGATGAGGCCATGTTGGCTTTGAACATTAATGCCAGAAATTTTCTTGAGCTGGTTAAGCCGCTAGATTACGATCAGGGCGCGCCGCTTGGATACCTTTGGTTGGTCAAACTTGCCACAATGATATTTGGCGAGAACGAATTTGGCTTGAGGGCAATATCACTGATCTCAGGGGGGCTTTCCCTTTTTCTGCTTTCTACTTTTTCGGCTAAGGTGAACGGGATCGCTGGTAGATTTTTTGCGGTTGCCGCTATCGCCATCAGTTTCCCGATCATCTCATATAGTGTTCAGGTTAAGCAATACAGCCTTGATCTGTTTATTACGCTTTTGATCTATCTGGTGGCGGAGACCTATTTTCGGGAAACCGAACCCTCCAAGGACTATTTTCGATTGGGATTGTTTGGAGCGATCGTTCCATGGTTCTCTCATCCTTCGGTTTTTAGCTTGGCTGGCTTAGGCATTGTGTTG
>CAIRYE010000208.1 GCA_903882765.1 uncultured Anaerolineae bacterium | reverse complement strand
TCACTCGATTGAGCGAGGTCGTGGAAAAAGGGACATCTGGCGGGGTATCGGTGTATGGCAGCCTGGGATCTTTGATCGGCTCGGGTATTATCGGTTTGATGGGAGTGTTACTTTCCCCTTACCCCATTGAATCTGGGTTACTTACCTTTGTTATTTTGACCGGTTCGGGTTTTATGGGGTCGTTGTTCGATTCCTTGCTCGGCGCGACGGTACAGGCGATCTATTACTGCCCTAAATGCGAAAAGGATACGGAACGCTTCCCATTGCATACGTGTGGAACCAATACCAAGATCATTCGCGGTTGGCCGTGGTTGAATAATGATCTGGTAAATTTTGGCTGCTCCCTTATCTCGATCCTGTTCGTCTTCCTGATCTAAGGCTGCTTACTCGATGATGATCGGTGGCCCGATCAATTGGATGCCATAATATTTACTGAAACAAGCCGTGACATAAAATTTCGGGTTGTCAGATGGATCAAATACCCCTGCCCAGTTATTAAGTTTTGGAATTTCAAAGCTCAATAACCCATCAGCTTTCGCTTGATCGATCGAAATTTCAAGTGCGTCGATCGTGACGGCGTATTGGATCAAGGGTTCTCGGGCAGCATAAAAATTGATACTATTGCCCAACAGGCTTCCTACGAGAAAGATCGTTGCCAATCCCAATAAAACGTTTTTTACCTTGATCTTTGGTTGAAGATATGCCCCATAGTAGGCGGATAAAACAAAAAGTGGAACAAACCCAAAGAAAATCGGGATAGGAAATGCGCGCCGAGGAAGAATGTCTCCCATTCCATAGGCTGCCGGCAGGTAGCTTGCAAAGACCAAGGCGATGCCTGAAAGGGCGATCAGGATCGCTTGCCAAGGTTTTAATTTGATCGAAGTAACAAAACGCTCACCATATAAAAACGCGATCAATAATGAAGCAATAAGTCCAATTACCCGGTAGGGGTCTTTTAAGATTACCTTGTAAAAAGTAAAGAACCCTGTTAAGGATATACCTACGATTTGACTCATTGTTTGTGGTACCGCAAAAAAATCCTGTCGGTTTTGGGTTCCTGGAGATAAAAAGAGAATTGCCATTGCGAGTATCGCACCCGATAAACTGGATACCAGAAAAATTGTTGATCGGTGTTTGAGTGGTTTTTTTAGAAAGAATAATTCAATTCCGATCAGGAGACCGAAGGTCAGGATCTGTATGGCTGTGAAGGATTCGCTAAAGCCACCGTTGAGAAGGCTCAGTGCAAAAGCAAAGACCCACCAAGCTGGGCTAAGAGTCTCGTGTTTACAGTAATAGGCATACACGACAAGATAAAAATTGAAAATGATTACAGCAAGAGTATGCGTTCTGAAGGCACTGTACCAAAAAAAGGTTTTGGGGATGCTTGGAATAAGCTGGGAGATGGAATAAACAAAAACCAGGCTCAATAAAGTGGCAAAAAGAAATTTTTTTTGTTTGGAGTAATCTGCGGGTAAAAAGATGGTAAAACCTACCTGGTTGATCAAGATCCATAGCAACAAGGCAAAGGCGGGAACAAAACCTATGAATCGCTGCCCAAGCCAAACTAAGAGCATATCCGCGGCGATCGCCGAGTATCGACCGCCCCATGTGATGAACCAATACCAGATGTACCTGAACGTGCCAAGCCGTTGCCCATCAAACGCCGAGCAATAATCATCCGCGATGAAGCGAGTGAAGGTGCCGAAATAGGCAATAAGGGCAAAGTACGCGATAATACCAAGAGCGATCGAAACAAGGATACTGGATTTATTTTTTGTTATCATTTGATAGAACCAAATTAATTAGGTTGAATAAGATTATAATCTGCTAAAAACTCGGGACCCGATACCAAATGAAAATCAAAATACTGCTGTTCGCCACCCTGAAAATGAAAGCTGGGTCGGATAAATTGGAAATTGACCTTGAATCACCTAACCCAACCGTGAAGGATTTGTTAGATGAAGTGGTGCGGATCAAGCCAATGCTGGAGTCATCGCT
>CAIRYE010000207.1 GCA_903882765.1 uncultured Anaerolineae bacterium | reverse complement strand
CTGAACCATATATCGTGTTTTATTCTTTTTTTTACATTCTTCGCACCGAATTTTTCCCGCATAGCCTCTTGCCGTCGAAGTAGATTTATATAATGCTCGGCAAGTAAAATCAGGGCAAAAATGCCATGTGGGAAATCGATAAGCAGCTAAGGTCAGATTTTTATTGTTTGTTTCCTCTCGTGTGGAATTATCACGAAAATCTGGTGGTTGTTTAAAACACGAAACATTTAGGATTTGTTCCAGCCTTTTTTCTCTTAGAACAAATTCAGATTCATCCAATGTTTTATCGGGAATGAACCAATCATCCAATCCGCTAACTATTAAAGAAACACCCCCGAGCACAACTACCCTTGCGCCAACCCCAAAAGTGGAAATTACTTGTCCGCGCCTTACTGGGCCATTAGGTTTGTTCGGCATTTATATCACCTTCTACTTTTATTATCGGAATTTCTAATAAACATTCAGCATCGACATTCCGCATCGATTGCATTGTTTGCCAAGTTACTTTTCGTAATACTTCGGGAATATATTGACCAGCTGGCCATAATAAAGGGGAGTCATCTGTCTGATTTTTTTTCCAAATAACCCTTTCCCAATTTTCCCATTCAGTTTCCCTTTTATTGAACAAATTCGTGAATGATGAGATTTCGTCTGGATCTATCTTCATTACTCTATCCAAAACTAGTTTCCTTATTTGCTCAAGCAACTTCCTTGGAATTGGATACGGAGAACCGATTTCATTTTGGTTACCAAATTGTTGGACATAGGCAACAATTATTGAGTGCAAAGCACGCTCTAACGCAGGTGGCGAAAAAGGAGTCACACTTGTCGGTTCAACATGAGAATATAACCTCTCATGATAGCTTCGAAATTGTTCAAAATGCGAACGGTCACGCGGTCGAGTAGGTGAAAAAATTGTAACAACCAATCCAGGTTTTTTCCACCAACTACGACCAATTCGCCCTGATACCTGAATATATTGTGATGTTGTTTTTGGTTGACTGAGAATTGTCATTATTGACAACCTCTCGATATCCACTCCAACTTCAAGAATATTCGAAGCCAAACAAGCGTCAATCGTTTGGTAATCTTTGAGTGAAGTAAATGGCTTTTCTAAATTTGAAATTGCCTTTGGAATATCTTGATCGCTTGCTCGACCAGTTAATTCCAAAATATTTTGGTGATTCCGATGATTTCTTGTTTTTAGCGGAAATCGGTTCAATAAAATTCTTTGGTAATCGGGAATAAATGTTTCAATTAGGGATAAAGTTGTTCCTAACTCTTTCAGGCTATTAAAAAACATAAGCAAAGTCCACCAAGGATCTTTCGCTTCGTCTGGCAATATCATAGGAGCTTGAAGGAGTGCAGCTACTGTTCTAGTTTGGGTATCAATACCGGAACCCAAACCTGGCGCAAAAGCGCCAATGTACATTCTTCCAGGTTTTAGATTTCCATTCTTGTCAGTAGCATATTTTGCGAAAAACGAATCATTAATTTCCAAACCCGGTGGTGGAAAAAGACTAACTTTTTCCCTCCCAAAAAGATTTTTAACCTGATCAGCATAATTTCTGATTGTTGCAGTTGAACTAATTATTTTCGGTAAGACAAACCCGTTTCGGCGGTCTGTACAAAGTTCTTCGATAAGGACTTCGTATAAACCGACCATTGTCCCTAAAGGGCCAGAAATCAAGTGTAGTTCATCCTGAATAATCATAGTTGGTGGGCTATTTTCTCGATTTCCATCGTGTCCAATTCCGAATAACGATCTTGGTTCGGAACGCCATGTTAGCATAGCAAATTTATCTACGGTGCCAATGAGCAATGTTGGAGGCGAATTATAAATATCTTCATCTATTACTTTTATTGGTAACAGATTTTTGAAGAAGTGGCATTTTTGATCTGAACACCTAAAAACAACCGTGTTACCGGCACGCTCGTAACCAATCACCATTTTTTTCGAGATGGTATTTGAACCATTTTTTTTACCAACGTCAATAATTCCCAATTGCGCATTACACCATGGACATTGACTGATAATGAATTTATTTGATGTTTGGTCTGGATGTCTTTGCAAGTCACTGAGTGTCGAAACAGCATCTTTATTGGTATTTGGTGTGTTATTTGAACCTACCCATAAGCCAATAGTAAATTTGTTTTTCCCTAATACTTCAATATTTTCCAATCTCAAATATTCCATTGCGCAAATGAGGCGAGAAGCACGGACGAATTGTTGAGCAGTTAGGAGCCTTAGGGTATACCGCATTAATATGTCAGTCCCAATATCATCTTGATTACATATGCGTCTGTAAAACATTGATAAAGCTGCTAAGCCTAAATAGGCTTCAGTTTTCCCACCACCAGTAGGGAACCAGATCAATTCGACGTTATTTCTACTATCACTATTGGGATAGATGATGGATTCAACATTCATTAGTATGAAGGCTATTTGGAAGGCTCTCCAAAACCTTTGGTTTTTTTTTGGATCAGGTTCAGTATATTCTGAGGAAAACAAAACCCTTTGCGTTTTCTGATCAACTGATAACTTCCGCAATGGGGTATTGGAATTTAGCTGTTGTAATAAAATCGCTTGATTAGCTAACTGAAAAGCTTTAAAAGCATTCTTATTGTTACGAAGGATTGTTAAACCCCCTTTCATCCTTTCAGCGCTTATTTCGCAAGCTTTAATATGCTTTTGAGCAGCTTCTTCAAAATGACTTGGCAATTTTGAAATTGATTCCGACTTTTTTACTATCCAATTCACATAATTTGAAATTACTTTTTCAATAGAAGCGAACCCATTATCACCATTTACAAGTCCGGCTAGTGAGTTCATGTTAACTTCTATAGGATTACCAAATTCATCCTCAATATCAGGAGTGGTACTTGGTAATTCAATCATAGGGAAGGGATCAGCGATAATAGATTTTACTTTTTGACCAAGAACGATTTTGTCCCAATCTGCAGAACATCCGTGGCCAATACCATATGTTTCAGCCTCCCGGTAAAGTAAATCAATAGAAGCCTCTTCAGCATCCAATTCTCGGTAGGTCGGTCTTGGATAAGGGAGTATATGTGCGTCTGATCCTTTTGAAAGAACAGTAACCTTCATCTTTGTTTGGAAGAGAATAACATCGTTTTCTTCAATGATAGAACGATTTACAAGGCTAACAGTTAGAAGACGACGATTTTTTTCATCTAAATAACCCCTGGATTTTATTTCGACGCTAAGATTTAGCCCTTGTGTGTTTTCTTGCTCAATTGTTTTGGGTGTCCATTGATTATTTCCATCAACAAGAAAATCAGAACCGGAAAATATCAATTTTTGTTTTACTTCGGACCTAACATGCCACGTTTGTTTCTGCCCTTGAACAACTACGTTAATTGGTCGATATCTACCCCCTGAAATATCAACAATGAGATCAGATTTTTCTAACAATTCAACAAAAAAACTTACCCCAATGCTGCTGGGTTTATAAATTTCAGGCGTGGGAACATCTAAGTCGTATGGTTCTGGATTATTATTTATATTCGGAATTTTCTCTTCAATTTTCTTGACATTCTTAATTGTGTTTTCAATATTTTCATCCGTGATATTATTTTGTTCACTAAACTGATCGGTAAAATCTTCAATTGTATAAGGTGTTGGTGTAAAAATCGATTTGCTTGGGTAAAGCGCGCCAACTCCATAACGAGTCTGAGGACTTTCTTGAAATAGTATTTCCTCCCCCGTAGCTAATTCTCTGAATTTTTCATATGTCAATTCTTTTTTTTCGATATTGATCGGTAATTTTGTATCAATCTCCTCACCTTGTGGGTTAGGGCCTACTAACTCACTTCTCAGAAAATTTAATATTACATTTCGGTTACTGATATGATCAACCATAGAT
>CAIRYE010000206.1 GCA_903882765.1 uncultured Anaerolineae bacterium | reverse complement strand
CTGGATGAGGCCATGTTGGCTTTGAACATTAATGCCAGAAATTTTCTTGAGCTGGTTAAGCCGCTAGATTACGATCAGGGCGCGCCGCTTGGATACCTTTGGTTGGTCAAACTTGCCACGATGATATTTGGCGCGAACGAATTTGGCTTGAGGGCAATATCACTGATCTCAGGGGGGCTTTCCCTTTTTCTGCTAACTGCTTTTTCGGCCAAAGTGAACGGGGTCGCTGGTAGGTTTTTTGCGGTTGCCGCTATCGCCATCAGTTTCCCGATCATCTCATATAGTGTTCAGGTTAAGCAATACAGCCTTGATCTGTTTATTACGCTTTTGATCTACATGGTGGCGGAGACCTATTTTCGGGAAACCGAATCCTCCAAGGACTATTTTCGATTGGGATTGTTTGGAGCGATCGTTCCATGGTTCTCTCATCCTTCGGTTTTTAGCTTGGCTGGCTTAGGCATTGTGTTGCTGCTAAACAACTATAAAACAGAAAAACGCAAGGGGAAGGGGGCTCTACTCTTGGCATTGGCGGCGTGGGTTAGTTCCTTCATCATCTTGTATTTGTTGCAGTATCGCGGCCTTGCCAACAACAACACCCTAACTAATTATTGGGCCGAATACTTTATGCCTTTCTCCGCGCAAACCCCCGGGTGGATCTATGATCGAATCGCCGAACTATTACGTATGCCCGGCGGGCTTTCGGCAAAGATTCCGTATTGGGTGGTAGTTCTGTTATTTGTTGGGGGGGCAACCACCTTATGGCAGCGAAAGAACCGCTGGGTGGTTCTGTTTAGCATATCTTTTCTGCTTACGATCATCGCTTCGGCGTTAGAAAAATATCCCTTTGGCGGCCGATTAGCCCTCTTCCTTTTACCCGGAATGATGATCTGCTTGGGGGCTAGCCTTGACCTTTTTGTGATCTTCACGAGAAGGTACCAGTTAATTCGAACCGTGATCGCCTTTGTGGCGGCGTTCTACTTTTTGAGCGGGTCGCTTTGGGTAACTATCGAGAATTCGATCAACCCTAAGAACACAGAGAATATTACGCAGACAATGCAATTCCTTGAAGATAATTATCGAAGCGGGGATGTGATCTATTTGTATCACTTTAGTGTGCCAGTATTTGAGTATTATGCTGAGGAATTTGGTTTGGAAAACGCAACTCTCATAAAGGGGAGTGATCATTCCCAAGGGGCGGATGGTTACGATAGGGAGATCAGAGCGCTTGCCGGCGAAAACCGAGTTTGGTTTTTATTCAGCCATTTGGTGGATGATGAGTACATTGGTGAAGCCGAATCCATCATACAGGTGGTAGGCGATATTGGGAATGTGAGAAAGACCTTTATACAACCGGGCACAGCGATCTCGCTGTACCTATACGACCTTTCCCCTAATTAATTTTCGATTTTCTCTCTTCGAACCTTCGCGACCAAACCCAGTACGCCCTTCAATCGTTGTTGGCCTTCCTTCGATAACATCAACGTCATCCCAAGCGTGATCAAACCATTCGTAACAAAAAAGAACGAGACTTCTTCCAATGGGAGGATCCCAAAGATATTAAGGCTAAGTGTTTGGGTTGGTGAGATCTGCCAAGTGGTAGCTCGCAGGGCAATGATATCGGTGAGCGATAGGTAGGTGCCTGGAATTACGATCGCCCAAAAAACAAGCTTGCGGTAATACCACAAAAGGTCCGCCCCGAAGAGCGCTTGGGTGATGATAGGCGGAAGAGCCCAAAAAAAGATGATGCCCATATAGTTCCATTGTTCACTGCCGAAAAAGAATTGGTATGTGAAGAAGACCCAAAAGAGGGCAAGCACCAACGCGCTGAAAATGTTGATCCTTTTGTTGTAAACGCTGGGGGCGACCTGCTTCACCCGCAGATCACGGGCAATAAGCCACCAAACCAAACCGCTCAATATGGTTTCAACAATGAAGAAGGTGTATTCCTCGATAGGCACATACCCGATCACGATTCCGGTGACCAGCCGTGGGTTATAGCTCCAAACGCCTGTTGCCACCAAGTAGTTATCCCAGGGGGTTGTGTAGGTGAGAGCTAAGAACACGTGAACGGCAATTCCGATGAAAACCAAACGAAATTCAAAATGATCGGAGACGGGTGTTTTTCTGGTGAACCACAAAACCAGGCTAACCGCAACAATCGGCACGATAACAAAGATCAGCAAAAAGGTAAAGTAGGTCATAATGTCCTGGCTTTTCGAGACACTCGCATGAGCACCCCTGGATGCGGTTCTAAGGTAGCGCCCATATGCAGATGGATCTTATCGGCGTTCATCGGCTCAAAGGTAAAGCCGTGGAGCAGGTGGGCAAGGGTGGTGCGTGCTTCCATCATGCCGAACGCTGAACCAATGCAGGCTCGGGAACCACCCCCAAAAGGGATGTAGCTCATAGCATTTGTTCGAGCTCCGGGTTGAAAACGTTCTGGGCAAAAATCATCGGGCTTTTCCCACAGGTCGGGATCACGTTGGGTGAGGTAGATGGAATAGAACAAGCGCTCGCCCGCGGGAATGGTTTCACCTTCGCCGAAGGAAACCTCTTCAGCAACCATGCGATTGCCAATGTGGATGGGCGGATACAAGCGCAATGTTTCCTTGATGACTTCTTCCAATAGATGCGGTTGTTTATCTTCCTCAGCATTTTCCATCGCCAAGTTGAGTTTTTCATAGACAGAGGGATCTTTGGCAAGCATAGCGAAGATCCAAGCGAGCAGGGCGGTGGAAGTATCGTGCCCGGCGATGAGCATGGTAAGCATCTGATCGCGGATGATCTGATCGGAAAGCCCGGCGTCGATCAGGTGTTGCAGTAGATCCTGTTTTTTCTCCAGCGAGGCACGCCGGCGATGGATAATGCCAAATAGGTAATCGTCGATGATCATGAAAGATCGCTTATAACCAAATCGGGGCATTTTCCGCCAAAAGATCCAGAGCCCGGGGGAAATATATTCGATGGCTTTGAGGATGGGATTCCACAATAGCGGGATATCCTGCCAAACATCTACGCTGAATAACGCCTCCATCACGATCAATAAGGCGATCTTGCGGGCTTCCACCAGCATATCTACGGTTTGTCCGTTTTGCCAGGTGTCTG
>CAIRYE010000205.1 GCA_903882765.1 uncultured Anaerolineae bacterium | reverse complement strand
GTGAATAGAATGATAAGGATAGTTCTTGCAGATGAGCAAACATTTTTTTTCTGAGATCATATTGCAAACTCTCGCCCAAAACACCCGCCAAATAAATAAACGCGAAAACCAGCCCGGATTGAATTACTAACAGAACCCCATAATTTATGGCAAGCCTATACAAGGTTGAAACATCCTTCTTCATCATGCCGTCGTCGATCATTCCCTTATTGATATAGGTAAAAAGAGAATCAAGAGCTGAGACAACAGCTATGGTTAGAATGAAACCTAGAACGCCTTTCCAATGAGGTTTGAGTAACTCGAGAATTCGGGAAAAAATCTCAGAGGTTAGTTTACTGGTTTCATCTTCTTCTTCGATTGCGATTAATTCGTCTGACATATTACTCCAAAGATCCTTGGCTTGTTGTTGATATCTCTTCACGAAACTCATCGTCGATGCGAGTCTGAATTTCGAAAATTCGATTGTATATACCAGCCTTGTCTTTTAATAACTCGTTGTGCGTTCCTTTTTGAACGATTTGGCCATCTTTCAGAACCAAAATAAGGTCCGCGTTGATCACAGATTGGATACGATGCGCGATAATAAACGTTGTACGGTCTTTCATCAAGCTATTGAGAGAATCCCGAATGGAGGCTTCCGTTTCGGTATCCACACTGGAGGTGGAATCATCCAAGATCAATATTTTTGGATTTTTTAGGATCGTGCGGGCAATGGTGGTTCTTTGCTTCTGCCCACCAGATAACGTAACGCCTTTTTCACCGACAACTGTATCGTATCCGTGTGTAAAACCAAGGATCACATCATGGATCGAGGCAATTTTGGCCGCTTTCTTGACTTCATGATCTGGAACGATCTTGCCAACGCCATATGTTATGTTCTCCTTAATGGTGCGAGAGAAGAGGAAAGGTTCTTGCTCCACAATTCCAATTTGCGATCTCAAATATTTTCGGGGAATTCGATTCAGTTCGACTCCATCGATCGTGATGCTTCCGCCGGTGTAGTCGTGGAAGCGCGGCAATAAATTGACCAAGGTTGTTTTTCCCGATCCAGTTGACCCAATTAACGCGATGGATTGGCCGGGAAGAACCTTGAAGCTGATCCCTTTAAGCACTTCCGTATCCCCATCGGAATATTGAAAGCTAACGTCTTTAAATTCGATCTCGCCCCTAAGTTTTTCGCTCGATTCAAAATCTCCACTATCCAAATCCTCGCGCGCTACAGAAATGATTGTAAGTAGCCGACCATATGAGACCAGACCTGTTGATGTCTGAACGATCAAACGACCCAAATTTCGTATTGGCCATATTAACCAGACGACCAAACCTACGTAAGCCAGGTAAGAACCGATCGAAATTTCGTTGTTGATGACCATAACGCCGGCAAACAAAAATCCGCCGAGCATTTGAAGACCTAAAACAATATCAGATAGAGGCCAAAAGAGAGAATGCATTAGAGTAAGGTATTTGCCCTTAATATATTTTTGCTTGTTCTCGTCTTCGAATTTTTCTATCTCATATTCTTGTCGTGCGAAGGCTTTTACAACTCTCACACCATTTAAGTTTTCCTGCAGGCGGGTAGATAATTTTGCTTCCTGCTCCTGATACGTCTCATACGCCTTTGTTACATTTTTGAAAAACCACATCGACATCAACAAGATCGGCGGTATCGAAACAACCGATACGAGTGCCAATTTCATACTGATATTCATAATGGCTATCCAGTTGATGAAAAACAACAGGATGATCCTACCAACTCCGATAGCTTGTTCGCTAAAAAATCTTCGCACAGCGTCTAGGTCAGAGGTTACGCGTTCAATTAATTCTCCGGTGGAGGTTGTATTGTGATAGGAAAAGCTGAGCCGTTGAATGTGATCGAATAAAAAGTTGCGCATTCTACGAGCAACGTTTTCAGCTGTAAATGCGGAATATTTCCCACTTAGGAAGGCAAGGCCACCCTCAACTCCAGCTAACAATACAAAAGCGACAGAGATCAGGGTAAAGGTTAACATTACATCGTTATTGATGTATTGTTTGTCACCACCGATAACGTCGGCAAAAAAACGCAGCACAAACATCGTGACCGTTTTTGCCAGGGAAGAAATAGCAAGGGTAATGACCGCTAATAAATAGGGCAAATGGTAGTCGGACATCAAATACCATAATCCGGAAAGTTTCTTCTTATTCAGGACATTTCTAAAATCAAAAATTGGCGTTTTTTCGTTTATATTCATTCAATAATTCTTTCGACAAAAAAAATCCACGATATAGCACCGCGGATAATAAATAAACAAGCTGCAATTCGTGCTGGCGCTAATTAGGGCGTGAGAAGGGTTGAGTTATTTTCATCGTAATACATCGTCTTCAATCAATATTACCTAAATTATAATCAATTAATGCTAACAATCCAAAATTTTAATCTTACAAATACAAAATCCAGTTTTCAACTTGATCAATCCATGGATGAGTTCACCCGTTCGCTCGATCCGGGGCTGTTCACAACCTTTATTACCCTTCAGAATAGATCAAGAGTGATCGGACTTAAAAAGCACTTATCGAGACTGAACGACGGAACCGAGGATGTTCTTTTTGATGAAATTCTCAGAAACAAGCTAAAACGATATTTAGACTTATTTGTTGGAAATGAAGAAATAAAAGTTCGCGTTGTTTCTATTCGAAAAGCTGATGAAACCGACCTCTATTTTATCGGCGAACCGTATATACCGATCGATCCCGACTATCTCGAAAACGGAATCGTAGTAAACCTATCGATGGTGATACGCGAAACACCCGGAATGAAATCCACCGCATACATTAGCAAAAGTAACGATGAGAGAAATGAGAATTTGAAGTTAGGTGTTTACGAATCTTTGATCGTAAAGAATAATTTGATCAGGGAAGGGTTCACCAGCAACGTTTATTTCATAAAAGACCAAAAATTGATTACGGCTGCCAGAAATATATTATCTGGGGTCACACGGAAGGTAATTCTTACCATAGCACGGCAGCAGGGGATACCGATTGAGTATCGCTCTTTGCGCATAGGTGAATTGCAAAGCGCGACTGAGGCGTTCATTTCATCCAGCTCGCGGGGTGTGGTGCCGATAAAAACCATTGTTGGATACGAATTCAAGGGAAAGGGGAGGGGAGATATTACAAAAATAATTCAAGATCAATATTTTCGAAACATTTTTGATTTATCGGAAAGGATCTAATTCGTATCAAAAATTTCGTTATAACCTTTATCCAATTCATCATCCGATAAATGCGCGTATCTTTGGGTAACAGCAATGTTAGCATGGCGTGCTAACTCTTGGGCTAATTTCAGGTTTCCCGAACTGCGCAGCACGGTCGTAACAAAATAATGGCGAAAGGAATGTGGGGTGATCTTGCCGTTTTCAACTTCTCCTACCGCCAATTTTACCCACTCACTTACGATGTTACGGCCCGTCATGGTAGTCATAGCCTTGAGCACTGATCCCGCGCCTTGATCATGCCGCGAGAAGATGGGTAAGGAGCCTAAAGGTTTTCCTGAAGAACCATCAAAGCGCATTCGTGCCGCAAGGTATTGCTTAATCTTCAACATTGCCCGGTTAGAAAACCGTACAACCGCTTGCTTGTTGCCTTTTCCGATAACAATCGCCCTTCCTTCGTTCCAATCAATATCCCCACGTCGAAGTTTACATGCTTCGTGAACACGCAGTCCAGTATCCGCCAAGGTAAATAGAAAGGCTCGGTCGCGCAAATCCCGAAGAATAACCAATATCTCCGAGGCTTCCATCGTAGCAAGAACCGTCGTATCGACTGTTTTAACCTGATCGACACGGTCTAAAATTTTCTCGATATCCTCGCGAGGGAACTGAGGAAGCCGTTTGCCTGCTTTTCTGGATCGTTGGCGTATTAGTAGTTTTATGCGTGATAAATTTGGGTTTGAGAGCCTTTCTGCCGCCAGAAATTCAAAAAAGCCCATAGTAGATTGAAGGTACAGTTGTTCAGTAGCGGGGGAATGGTCTTTTAGCCAAAGAGCGAACCAAGCGACTGTATCTTCCGAAAGTTCCGTGATATCCACAACCTCCGCGTCAACTAAGTTATCGGCTAATACCATTACATAGGATTGCAAGGCATATTTATAGGTATCAAAAGTATTTTTACTTCTAGAAAGTTTTACCCCATCAAGATAAGAATCTATAGATTGTAGAATAGTAGGCATAAATACGCTCCAAAGTTAGATAGATCAAGTGTATCACGCTTTCATTAATAGTACTTAAGTAAACCTCGAATGATAATTCACTCACCTACTGAAATATTAACGGTTTAGTCATGCCATTATTGCACTTTGGTGTGAAGATATAAATAAATCCTATTGTTTTCATTTAAATTTTATAGTTTGGAAATTCGGTTTCGCGCGTTAGTGCCCCCTATTTCGCTTCTTTTCAGATCGAAGATTCGATAAAAAAACAGAGATCGGAGAAAATCCGATCTCTGTTATACCTATAAACCGCTTATATAGTTTTCTAAGTGTTTTATCATTGTTTTCTGTTCCGCAATGACCTGTCGCAACACGTCTTTTACCGAGATCAAGCCCAGTAATTTACCTTTTTCAAATACTGGCAAGTGTCTGAAGCCCTTTGAATTCATAATTTCCATACATTCCTCAAGAGGTTGAGTAGCTTCAACGTACAGTACTTTTTCAGTCATAATTTCTGAAACTAGCGTGCTGTCAGCGGGCAGATCCTTGGCAGCCAATTTCAAGAGGACATCCCTCTCGGTGATGATACCAACCACCTTTCCCTCGGCGTTCTCCACAAGCAAGGCGCCCACATTGTTTTTCGACATTTCTTTTACAGCAACCTGAACGGTATTTTCAGGCGATACAGTAAAAACGCTATTATTCTTCTTGGTCTTAAATAAGTCGCTCGCTAATGCCATTGAATTCTCCATTTAGTAAAAGTGTTGCTTAATATAAACATTACGGATTGCATTTGTCAAGTATTCGTTGATATTTATTTCTGGAAACTAGCCTATGATCGTTTGTGTTCACTAATTTGGCGCAACATAGAGGACGATGGCAAAAAAATGAGCTGCCGCGCCTAAGATTACGAAAATGTGCCAGATCTCGTGAAACCCGAATTTACCAGGGTAAAAGTTGAAGATCTTGGTGGCGTATACCACCGCTCCTAACGAATAGATGATCCCGCCGGCAGCTAAAAGAATGATCGCGCCCAAGGGAAGCGTGCGCATCATTTCATTCGAAGCACTCACGATCAACCAGCCCATGATCAGGTAAATAACCGCATTTAACCATCTTGGCGCTTTGATGATAAATATCTTTACCGATACACCAATGATCGCCAAGGACCAAATAATGATCAACAATCCCCATTTCCAAAATCCAGTAAACATATTAAAACAGAAGGGGGTATACGTTCCGGCAATGAGCAAAAATATGGCGGAATGATCAAATTTTCGAAGAATTTCAGTAATTTTGGGGGTAGCATTTACTAAATGGTACGCTGCGGAGGCTGAAAAGAGGAGAACTAAGCTTACACCGTAGATTCCCATCGTAATTCCCTTGCCAAGATCCCGCCAAGTTAATACTATTAGGATGATCAGACCAATCAGACCAAGAATTGCCGCAAAAAAATGGGTCAACCCATTCACTGGTTCGCGCATTTTAATAATTAGATTTTTCAATTTTTCACCGTTTCTTGTTTAAGTCGTGCGTCTGGATAAGAACCGAATACTCGCAGCATGAGCGCGTATTCTTCCAAATTCGTTAGTGCTTTTTGAACTACCGCGTCTTCCTCAGAGCCTAAAAGGTCGATGTAGAACAAATAATTCCAGGGTGTTCCCTTCAATGGTCTCGATTCAATTTTACAAAGATCGATATCACGCAAGGCTAAAACGCTTAAGGCTTTAAAAAGAGATCCTGGTTGATGCTTTAGTGTAAATACAATGGTCGTTTTCGCGTCCTTGAGAGTTTTCACTTTATTTTTGGAGATGACCAAAAATCGAGTGTAATTTTCCTGATCATCCTCAATTCCCTCTTCCAGCACATTCATTCCGTAAATTTCAGCCGCCCTGCGGGAAGCGATTGCGGCTATATACGGATCATCCAATGTCTGTAATAGTTTTACGCTTCCCGCGGTATCATACTCCGGAGAAACCTGAACTCCCATATTTCGTAAATAACCAGCGCACTGCCCCAACGCTTGAGGATGACTGATCACTTTCTTAATGCTATCTTTGCTTATCCCTGGCCGGGCTATGAGACAATGCCGCACCCGTAGATAATACTCGCCGTTGATAAACAAATTATGACGCAGCAGATTATCGTAATTTTGATGAATGGAGCCCGCTAAGGAGTTCTCGATCGGTACCATCCCTCGGTCCACTTCCCCACTTTCAACCAAGTGAAAAACATGGTCGAATGTTTCGCAAGGAATTGGCTCAACGTCTTGAAAAAAATTTAGCACGGATTGTTCGGTGTACGCGCCAGGCTCACCCTGGTAAGCCACTTTCATTGGTTTTTCGCCCATTTTAATATTTCCATAAATCCATGTTCAACTTCCTGATCAGAAGCGGCAATGGTCATTCTAAGAAACCCCTCCCCCATCGTACCAAAAGCCGAACCCGCAACCGTACCAACATTTGCCTCTTCCAGTAATCGATCGCAAATTTCCGAAGAGGAAATACCCAATGATCGCATATCTAAGAAGTAATAGAACGCCCCCATTGGCGCAGTACAAACAACCTTAGAGGATGCTTCTCTTTCAGCTATGCGCATTACTAGATCTCGGCGTCTATTATACCCCTGCCTCATTTCTCCGGCGTATTGTTGTATCTCAGGATTGCTCAAAGCGTACCCAGCGGCTTCTTGAATAAAAGGCGCTACACAAGTAATTGAATGCTGGCTCGCTTTTAATGCATTCTGGATCACTTTTTCGGGCCCACTTAGATAGCCCACCCGCCAACCTGTCATAGCATAGGTTTTGGACAAACTGTTAATAACCAGAGTACGCTCTTTTGCGCCTGGTAGGCTTGCGATACTGACTGGATGTTCTTCGAAAAATAGATTTTCGTATACTTCATCGCTAATGATGGTTAGATCGTTTTTTATGCACAAATCCACCAATTCTTGCAGGTACTCACGGCTTGGATAAACACCGGTTGGGTTGGATGGATAATTGATGATCACACTCTTTGTTTTAGGGGTAATAGCCTTTTCCCAATCAGCGAATGTTGGCAAAAAATTATTCTCCGGCGTCGCCATTACCCGCACAGCTCTACCACCTAAAAGTGTTGCCATGTTGGCGTGGGTTGCCCAAGTGGGGTCAGGAATTAGGAATTCGTCACCTTTATTAATGATGGATTGCAATGCAAGATAAAAGGCGTGAATACCACCGTGGGTTAATATTACTTCCTTTTTCGGATCATAAAACAAGCCATTATCTCGTTCTAGTTTTTCAACGATCGCCTCTCGCACATGCAATGCGCCTTGGCTCGCCCCGTAATGCGTTTTACCCGCTCTTATCTGTTCGGTCGCGAACTCGACAATGGCAGGATGTGTTTTGAAATCGGGATCACCTGTTTGTAAACCGATGATCTTCTTACCCTGACTTTTCAGCAAATTTACTTTATCAGCCATCGCTACAGTTGGAGATTGTAGGATCTTCTCCAAATTTTCATTTAAACTCTTCATCTACTCACCAATCTATCGCTTATTTATCGTTCTCAAAAACATATCCGGTTCCACGAACACTTATGATCCTATCCAACAAGGTTGGGAAGGGTATCAATTTATTGCGAAGTCTGCTTACTAAGGGGCGTAAGATCTCTTGGGCTTCCTTGTTAGAGACCTCGTAGCCCTGCACTAATAACACGATCTCACGATGCGAAAAAACACGGCCGGGTTTTTCTAGAAAAACTTTGAGTAATTGCCCTTCAGCTGGAGTGAGAAGCTCAATTACATCTTTTTGAGATACTCTTCGCCTGCTTAGGTCGATATTTATTCCACCAGGCAAACTATAAAAGAGGGTTGGCGAGCCTTCATCCTCAAGGTCCTTCAATCTTTTCTCGCGCCTTACCAGTCCTTTTTTAATGCTATCGAGGATCTGAGTTGGGGATGCGGGTTTTAAGAGGTAATCATGCACTCTCTGTCGTAATGCCTCCACCGCGGATTCCATCGAACCGAACGCGGTCAATAAAATAATTTCGGTATCTGGCGAGATCTGAGTTACGACCTCAACGACTTCATGCCCACCCATTCCAGGCATTCGTACATCTAATAAGATCAGGTCAACCGAATTATTCCGAACATATTCGATCGCCAATTCACCATTCGCGAAGGAATAAACGTCATATCCTTCCATTTTGATGATCTCGGTTAAGGTTTCCCTAGCAACCGCTTCATCATCAACGACCATAATGTGATTTTGCATACTTTTCTCCGCTAAGGTTTGATTGGTAGGATTATTTTGAATCTAGCGCCATGGTTGGGGATTTTATCCATTAATTCTAATACACCCGAATGGTTCTTAATGATCTCATTGCAGACAGATAAGCCCAATCCTGATGTTCCCTTAGTGCTAACAAAGGGCTCAAAGATCTTTTCACGCATATCATCCGGAACACCCGCGCCAGAATCCTCAAAGATGATCGCCAAAAATGGTTTCGCCGACTCAATTGTGAGGGTCAATTCCCCACCACTTGGCATCGCGTCTTTAGCGTTGATAACCAAATTTATGAACACTTGCTCAATTTGATTTTTGATACCAGAAACCAAAGGGATTTTTGGAGGCCAGATGGTTTTTATTTTTATTCCATTCTCGCTCAATTGGTTATCCAATAAATTGAGGGTATGCTCCAAGACATCCAGCACTTGCACCGGTTTATATTTTTCATTGGGCTTATAAAATTCCAACATTTGCTGAACCGTATTGGTCAAACGATCCATTTCCTGATTGGTCATCTCAAGGTATCGCGTCTTCTGTTCCTCGCTGATGTTTTTATTGGAAAGCAAATGAAGGCAATTCTTCACCCCTTGCAGCGGATTATTAATCTCATGAGCGATGGAAGCGGTCATTCGGCCCGCTACTGATAGTTTCTCAGCTTGTATCAACGCCTTCTGAGTTAGAGCGAATTTTTTTCCTTCTCGTTCCAATTCTGAGGAATATTTTTGCCGAACGTACCAATTTTGAAAAAGGGAAAAGATATTTTCTAGGCACATTGCCGTATAGCGGTCAACCTGCGATCTATTAACCAATGCGGTCAAACTTATGACCTTATCCAAACATGAAAAGTTATATTGGCATCGTTCTTCCATGCTATTCGTCACACTATCCCAAACCGCGACCCCTAATAACAGATCGTGAGAACGGATGCTCTCCGTAAGATCTCGCATATCTCGAGATGAAAGATCAAACGAGTTTAGCCCTAATAAGGAGCGCCAACGATCGATCGCGTTGGTTGATGCTTCCGCAAAAGGATGCTCGTCGAGAATTTCATCGATGTTTAACGCGGTTGTTTGGAATAATTGTTCATACAAAACTAAATAACCGCTTTTGGCGTCCTCTAGTTTTTGAACAATGCTAAAACCCTCTCTTTTAAACTCTTCACCAGTCACAACAAAACTAGCGTGCTTTCGTAATTCGATCGGGAGACCCTCTCCGCCTTCTATAAGAAATAGCTCAACTGTAGGATTTAACCTTAGAAAACCGATCACTTTTTCCAATTCAACAAAACCCGCATTAAAATACAACATCAGGACATTTCGTTCACCTGATGAAATTTTCAAAGCGGACAATTCCTCTACTGAAGCAGTGAGGACTTCGAAGTTATTTTGTTGTATTATTAAAATCTTGGTCGCAAAATCATCGATGATGTTGCTACTTTGTAAGCGAGGATCGAGAATGATCGTGCGGGAAGTTTGATTCATTGAGTCGTCAATAATTTTTCTTCTTTAATTATTTTATTATACGCACATAACTAAAAAACTTCAAAAATTTAACCTTGAACAGGAACCTATGGATAATCAAATTAGCGTGATCGGCGGTGGACTTGCCGGCTCAGAAGCAGCTTGGCAAATCGCTGAAAAGGGTCTAGATGTTGTTTTATATGAGATGCGGCCAGCAACGGCAAGCGGCGCCCACAGATCAGCGGATCTGGCTGAATTGATCTGTTCTAATTCATTAGGATCGAACCTGCCGGATCGCGCCTCTGGGGTTTTGAAAAACGAACTTAGAAAATTCAAGTCGCTATTAATTCAAGTTGCTGATGAAACAGCTGTGCCAGCAGGCGCGGCTTTGGCGGTCGATCGCGAATTGTTCGCGGCCGAAGTGACAAGAAGATTACTAAGCCATCCTCGGGTAAAAGTAATCAGAGAAGAAGTAAGAACCATCCCAAGCGAAGGTTTTGTTGTACTTGCTAGCGGCCCTCTCACATCAGCAAGTTTATCCAATGACCTGGCAGATTTTTGCGGGAAAGATAACTTATATTTTTTCGACGCTATCTCCCCTATCGTTGACGCGAGGTCTATCAACATGGACATTGCTTACACCGCCTCCCGTTGGGATGAGGAGGGAGTGATAGAAGGAGATTACATTAATTGTCCATTTCATAACAAGCAGGATTATCAGAATTTCTACCAAGAACTGATCAGTGCTCAGAGGATCGAGTTAAAAGAGTTTGAAGCCTCCATCGAAAAAGGTGTGGATGCTGGGCATAGTCATTTTTTTGAGGGGTGCCTTCCGGTTGAGGTTATTGCGCAACGTGGCGCCAAAGCCCTGTTATACGGTCCATTACGGCCTGTTGGCCTAAAGGATCCGCGAGTCGAACGCCCCCCTTACGCGGTAGTTCAACTTAGAAAAGAAAATATCGCTGGGGATTTATATAATCTTGTAGGCTTCCAAACGAATCTTACGTTTTCCGAACAAAGCCGCTTATTGCGGATGATCCCTGGGTTAGAAAATGCCGAGATCGTACGCTATGGTCAAATGCATCGAAATACTTTCATCTCTGCGCCAGATGTTCTGTTGCCTACACTGCAAACCAAGGCGAAAGCAAATTTATTTATGGCTGGCCAGATTACTGGCGTGGAAGGGTACGCTGGAAATATTGCAACCGGTCTTCTTGCCGGCATCAACGTGGGCAGACTTGCATCCGGGCTACCCTTATTGGAGTTACCTTGCGAGACCATGTTGGGAGCGCTGTGTCATTACATCACCCATACAGATCCCAAAACGTTCCAACCTATGAAAGCGAACTTCGGCATCCTTCCTCCATTAGATTTAAATGAACAAAAAGGAAACAAAAGAGACCGAGCGCAAAAATATGCGCAGCGATCCGAAAAGGAAATGGATGAATTTCTACTTAAAACGAACCTTTTGTAAAACGATAGCCGGAACAATCATCCTGCTTTTCTCAATCGTGGCTATTCTTGTTGGGTGTACCCAATTATCTAACCAAGATAGGTCTTTCGATGCGGACCGCGCAATGAAAGATGTTGAAAATCAGGTTAGTTTCGGGCCTCGAACACCCGGGTCGGATGCGCACAAAAATACGCGTGACTACATTACGAATGAACTAGAAAAGGTGGGGTGGGAGGTTGAAACGCAAGAATTTACCATGCTTGGCCACATCGGATATAACCTCGTAGCCACCCGTTCAAACCAATCCCCCCCGATCCTGTTAGCCGCCCATTATGATAGCCGTATCCTCGCGGATCATGATCCAGATCCTGCAGCTCGCGCCTTAGGTGTTCCCGGCGCAAACGATGGCGCATCCGGAGTTGCCGTTCTTCTAGAAATCGGCAGAACTCTTCCATTGGCAAATAACTCTGTCGGTCTAGTTTTTTTTGACCTAGAAGATAATGGAAGAATCGACACTTGGGATTGGATTTTGGGTTCAAAGGCATTTGTTGATAAAATAAAATATGAGCCAAAGGCTGTAGTAGTGGTAGATATGGTTGGGAAGGTTCACCCCACCTTTACTTTTGAGGAAAATTCGGATGATAAACTAAATCAACAGATATGGAATATTGCGGAATCCATCGGGTACGGCAGCGAATTCATTCAAGAACCAGGACTAACCATTCTTGATGACCATCTACCCTTTCTTCTAAAAAATATTCCCGCGGTGGACATAATCGACTTAGATTATGCGTACTGGCACACATCCAAAGATACCATCGACAAGGTATCTCCAAAAAGTCTTGAAGCAGTTGGAGTTACTCTCTTGAAGTGGATCGAAACATATGGCACTTGCATAGAAAAAGAAAACTGTAACTAATATGGCTAAAAAAACTCTTGAAAAAACACGAAATCCAGCGGAAAAAGCCTTCCTTGTAGGTGTGGAACTGTCTGGCGAAAAAAGTAACCTCCCCCTCGAGGAATCACTCATCGAACTTGCTTTGCTTGCTGATACAGCCGGCCTCGAAGTAGTTGGTACGATGACCCAAAAACTAAACTCGATCAATCCGCAAACGTACTTAGGCAGCGGAAAGGTAGAAGAATTAAAGCTCCTATGCGCCGAAACAGACGCCTCGGTGGTCATTTTTGACAACGAGCTCAGCCCCCGGCACCAAAGGGAGCTGGAAGAAATTCTGTCCCCTACTGTTCGGGTATTGGATCGTACCGCCGTTATTTTGGATATATTTGCACAACATGCCAATACCGCTGAGGGTATTTTGCAGGTTGAACTGGCCCAATATGAATATTATTTACCGCGGCTCACCCGTCAATGGACCCACCTAGCTAGGCAAGGTGGTGGCGGAGGCGGACGTTCTGGGGGTGTTGGCGGCGTTGGTTTGCGCGGTCCTGGTGAAACCCAACTCGAAGTGGATAGACGACAAATTCGCACCAAAATTGCCCATTTAAAGCTGGAGTTAGAGCGGGTCAGCGAACACAGGCAACGTTATCGTGCCCAGCGAAAACGCTCAAAAATTCCAACAATATCCCTTGTTGGTTACACAAATGCTGGCAAGTCCACTCTTCTAAACAAACTCACGAACTCTAGCGTTTATGTTGCTAACCAATTATTCGCGACCCTAGACCCTACCACCCGTCGAGTTGTTCTTCCTGGCGGTAATATTGGTTTATTTACCGATACAGTAGGCTTTATTCAAAAATTGCCTACTACTCTTATCGAAGCGTTTCACGCAACCCTCGAAGAAATTACTGAATCTGAATTGCTACTTCATGTGGTCGATTGCTCCCACCCTAACGCTCTGGAGCAATATGAATCAGTGAACGCGACGCTTAAGAAAATTGGCGCTGTTGAAATTCCTGTTCTAACTGTTCTCAATAAGATCGATAAAATGCCGAATGGGGCGAACTTCACTTACCCTGCTTTTGAAAACGCAACAAAACTTTCAGCCATTACAGGTGAAGGGATAAGTGACCTGATCAGTAGGGTAAAAGCTGAACTTTACGAGAACTTTGTTAAGGTAAAGGTCTTCCTACCGTATCAAGAAGGTAACTTGATCTCGATTTTCCATGAGGCCGGACAAATTGAGGAAATTACCCATGTTCAAGGTGGGGTGAAAATTAAGGGAAAGATCCCTGGCCGTTTGTATACCCGCTTTTCACCGTTTATCGAAAAGAAAAAACCGATTTTGGAGGTTGAAGCCCTTGTGGAATAAACTATCAACCGGAATAGATAAGGCGTCAAATTATTTTTCGGACCGAAAAGGGCTATTACCTTTGGTGGGCTTGGTGTTGATCCTTGTCGATCAATTCTTGGTAATTTTTTTTCCGGAACTCACGGTCTCCGTTATTAATTTATTTTTACACCTAGGTTTGGTGATAGCAATCCTAGGTTTTTTAATTGCAGCCATTCTTTAATTTCATTCAGGAGTAAATACTATGACGAACGATATCATTCCCCACTGGAGTGTAGATACAATTTTTCCTTCCCTACATTCAAAAGAATATGACCAATCAATCGAAAAGTTAAAAGGGTTGATCAATGGCTGCAAATCCAACATAGATGACCTTCAAAAAGCTACTAGTTCCAATACCAGCGAGATTCCCGTTAAATGTTCCACCATTCTTAAGGGACTGAACGAGATCTTTGAATTCGGTGGAATGATGAGAGCGTTCTTACACTCCTACATCACTACAGATTCAAGAAATGAACTCGCTATCAAGAAAAACTCGGAGTTCGAACGCTTGTTTCTAGATGTGCAAAACCTGCATCTAAATTTTCAGATCTGGGTCGGCCAACAAAGTGATCAGACCATAGATCTGATTGTTATGACAGATAAATATTGTTTTGAACATGAATTTGCCCTCCGTAATCTAAAAACTCAATCAAAATTTTTGATGAGCTCTGATCTCGAAGAACTTGGCAACGAACTATCCCTATCCGGAACATCGGCATGGAACAAGTTACAAGGCTCGATTACTTCCCAGCTTTCCGTTGATTTTGAATTGGATGGAAAAACAGAAAAACTTCCAATGCCGGCATTGATCAATTTACGAACACACCCATTAGAGGACGTACGAAAAAGAGCTTATGATGTTGAGATGAATGCCTGGCAAACTGTTGAGGTTCCCCTCGCCGCGGCGTTGAATGGCATTAAAGGCGCTACCTTGACAATCGAAAAGAGGCGCGGCCGTGAGGATTGCCTGCATTCGGCGATCGATTCCGCCCGCATTGAACGAAAGACACTCGATGTGATGATCGCCTCAATGAAGGACTCTCTGCCTCAATTTCACTCCTATTTTGAACACAAAGCCAAACGGATCGGGAAAAATCAGCTCGATTGGTGGGATCTCTTTGCTCCTGATTCCTCAGCAGCGAAAACCTATACATGGACTGAAACAAAAGATTTTATCCTGACCCACTTTCATTCCTTCTCGCCAGACCTTTCCGCATTCGCCAAGCGCGCCTTCGACGAAAAGTGGATCGACGCTGAACAACGTGATGGCAAACAAGGCGGCGCTTTTTGTATGGGTGTTCCCCTAAAGAAGGAAAGTCGAATCCTATGCAATTTTGATGGCACGCTTGAGCAGATCGGAACCATTGCTCATGAGTTAGGTCATGCTTTCCACAATGAATGTGCCTACAAAGCGAATAAGACTGAATTCCAACAAGACACCCCCATGACTCTGGCTGAAACTGCCTCAATTATGTGTGAAACGATTGTTACCGAAGCTTTACTACGCGAAACCAAGGAGAAAGAGGATATCTTATTGATCCTCGGTAATAGCCTGATCGGTTCAGGGCAGGTGATCGTCGATATTTATTCAAGATTCCTTTTTGAAAAAGAATTGTTCGAACAACGCGAGAAATTTGAACTGAGCCCTGCTGAGATCAGCGATATTATGGAACGTGCCCAAAAAGAAGCGTATGGTCAATCGATCAATAACGCTCACTTAAATAAATATGCATGGACTTGGAAACCTCATTATTATTCGAGTTCCTCTTTCTATAACTTCCCCTATTCCTTTGGATTGCTTTTTGCCAAAGGTTTGTATTCCATATATCAGGATCGTGGAACTGCCTTTATCGAGGACTACACGAATTTACTCTCTTCAACTGGGGAATCTTCCGCTGAAACTCTCGCTAAGCGGTTCAATATTGATATTCAGGACCGAACCTTTTGGGACGGCAGCCTATCGATCATCCATAAAGAGATCGACCTATATAAAAGTTTATAAAAAAATGGGGAACCTGATCAGGTTCCCCATTTTTATCAATTGTTCTTTGCGCCTTGATCTACCCATTGTATGAACAAATTTTTCTGTTCCTCGCTCAATTTTGTACCTTTCTTCGGCATTTTCCCTGAAAGGATGGATTTTACCAACGAACTTCCCGCTGAATCACCCGGAAGGATAACCGCCCCATTTTGAGAGCCCTTCATCATGGATTCATACGTTCTAAGATCTAGGTTGCGGGAGACTCTCTCGGTACCATGGCATTCTGTGCAGGAACCAAACAAAATTGGCATGATGTCTTTCGAGTAGCTAACTTCGGTTGCGCCGGCAGCAGGTTCAACTGTCGCGGGCAAACTTTCAGTCACGATTTCAGCGGTAGCGCTTTGTTCTACAACCGCCTGTGTCGCCGCGGGAGTATTTGCCGAACAAGCTGATACTATGAAAATACTCAGCGTGAGTATTAATAGGTTTTTCTTCATTCGTTTTTTCCTTTTCGTTAATTAGTTTGTTTTAATGTTTCCAGATCTTGCATATTTCCGAATGGCAATACGATCGCATCCGAATCAATTCGCTTGATCAACCCAGAAAGAACAGAACCATTCCCAATTTCAAAATAACGATCCGATTTTTGGTGCTTGAACCATTCGATCGTCTCCGTCCATCGAACACGGGACTGCATCTGTAGTTTTAGGTCTGTCTTTACCATTTCAGATGTGGTTAACAATTTAGCGCTGACGTTTCCTACCAGCGGAATAGTTGGAGACGAGAAATTTAATGCGTCGATCGCGTCATTCCATTCAACCTGGATTGAATTCATTAGGGAAGAATGGGCGGCTATACTCACCGCCAATGGCAAGGCTCTTTTAGCGCCAGCTGCTTTCGCGTTTTGGCAGGCAAGCTCCACAGCCTCTTTGTGGCCAGAAATAACTACTTGGCCAGGGCAGTTATCATTCGCGACCTGCACCTGATGCGTAGCGGAGGAGGACTCCGAGCATACTTTTTCAAGAGTTGGAATATCTAATCCAAGGATCGCAGCCATTCCACCAGGGTTGATCTCGCCGGCTTTTTTCATCAATTGCCCACGAATAAACACCAAGTCCAAGCCGTCTTCGAAACTCAACGCTCCTGAAGCCACGCAGGCTGTGAGCTGGCCTAGCGAATGTCCAGCCATGTACATCGGCTTAGGGTGAGGAAATTGGTCCTTAAAAACTGAATAGGAGGCTATTGAATGGGTAAAAAGCGCTGGCTGGGTATTTGCGGTATTACTTAATTCTTCTAAGTTACCTTCGAACATAAGCGTTGAAAGGCTAAACCCAGCTCGCTGATCCATTTCGCCAAATATTTTTTTGGCCTCATCATATTTTTCGAAGAATTGTTTTCCCATCCCCACAGATTGGGAACCTTGACCAGGGAAAACAAAAACAAATTTATTGTCAACGATCGTCATACTTACCTCACTAAAACAGGATTAAAAAAGAAACGCGCCGGGTTTTGTCCGGCGCGTTTCTTTTAGTCGTTTTAAGCCTTTTTATCTTTTTCTACAGCAACGACTTCACGGCCTTTATAGTGACCGCAGTTCGGACATACTACATGTGGCAATCTCATCGAGCCGCAATTAGGGCAAGTAGTGAGGTTGATTTCTTTGATGGCATCATGTGCTCGCCTACGATCTCGACGGCCTTTTGAATGTTTTCTTTTTGGTTGTGGTGGCATTACATACTCCTCAATTGGTAAACAATTCTATAATAGTCTATTTTTCAAGCTAAACGATTATAGCTGTTCTTTTTTGATTCGTCAATGAATTCTAATTATCCAAGGTTTTTAGAAACAAAATCCCAATTGACTACATTCCACCACTGCTTTACATATTCAGCTCGAAGGTTTTGATACTTCAAGTAGTAGGCATGTTCCCAAACATCAATGCATAATAATGGAGAGAAACCTTCTGAAAGAGGATTGTCTTGGTTCGCGGTTGAAACAACCGAAAGCTTTCCGGATTTATCCGCGACAAGCCAAGCCCAACCTGAACCAAAGCGTCCCATAGCGGCTTTTTCAAATTCGGCTTTAAAGTTATCCATTGAACCAAAATCGCTATTGATCTTTGCGGCGAGTTTTTCGCTGAGCTGAGTTGAATTAGCTGGCGCCATCGCATTCCAGAAGAAATCGTGGTTAAGGGTTCCACCGCCATGATTGCGAACGGCGGTCCTTACACCTTCCGGTACCTGATTGATCTTAACCATCAGATCGATTAAGCTCCAGCTTGAAATTTCGGGCGCTTTTTCGATGGCGGCATTTAAATTATTCACATAAGCTAGGTGATGCTTATCGTGATGAATGGTCATAGTTTTTTCGTCGATGTATGGCTCTAAAGCATCGTACGCGTAGGGTAATGGTGATAATTCGAATGACATTTTATATTTTTCTCCTGAACCTTATTTCTAATTGTTATATAATCTACTTTTCGATATTATAACATCTTGATTTG
>CAIRYE010000204.1 GCA_903882765.1 uncultured Anaerolineae bacterium | reverse complement strand
ATAGACTTCGTGATCATCGGGAAGGTCGTAGTTGAAGACGTGTGAAATATCATCAATATCTAAACCACGGGCGGCTACATCAGTAGCAACCAACACCTTGACCTGACCGGATTTAAAGCGATTGAGTGTACGTTCGCGGGCATCCTGATTGAGGTCGCCATTGAGCGCTTCACTCGGGAAGCCGCGGTTGGATAGCTCACTGGCTAATTCACCGGTTCCAGCTCTGGTTCGAACAAAGATCAAAGCGGAAGTAATGGGTTCCATTTCGAATAATCGGGAAAGGACGGCGGATTTTTCGTGTTCATTGACCAGGTAATAGATCTGCTCAATGGCATCAACGGTAACTTTTTCTTTTTGAATGGTGATCGATTGTGGATCACGCATATATTTATCAGCCAATTTGCGGATGGGCATTGGCATTGTCGCGGAGAAAAGCGCGGTCTGACGTTCTGAGGGAGTTTCTGAAAGAATGCGTTCAATATCTTCGACAAAACCCATAGAAAGCATTTCGTCAGCTTCATCGAGAACAACACACTTGATCTCGGAGAGATCCAGAACCTTCTTGTCGATCAAATCGATGAGACGGCCGGGGGTACCAACAACGATATCAACACCACGGCGAAGTTCGTTGATCTGGCGTTGGTAGGGTGCGCCACCATAAACAGCGGTAATACGAACGCGCATCTCTTTACCAAAGGAGAGCATAGCTTCAGAAACCTGCAATGCGAGTTCACGGGTTGGGGCCATGATGAGCGCTTGTGGGGAACGGCTGCCAGATTGTAAATTGTGAAGAATGGGGAGACCGAAGGCGGCGGTTTTGCCTGTTCCGGTTTGTGCCTGGCCAATAACATCGACGCCAGTCATCATAAGGGGGATCATTTCGGCTTGGATGGGGGTGGCTTCTACAAAGCCAAGGTCTACAATTGCTTGCGTCAATTCTGGACGCAAATTAAACGATAAAAATTCGATTGTCATCAAAACTCCTAATAAAGGCCCTACCAACACGGTAGGTTGAATTTTAGAAATTGTTTTGATGATCCTGTTATAGAAAATCTTGCCAACACCGAACTATCCTTGCGGAGGGTTCGTCCCATAAACCAAGTTTTGTACAAAAAAAATGCCCGTTGTATCCCAGGCAATCATCGAGAACCTCAAAACAATGTCCCATATGCTCTTTTGAGCGATGGAAGTATACCACAGGAATTTCGAATCGCTCATCGAATATTAATACAACTCAGATTTTTCTGTGATAATGTTATACAACCGAGGAAACCTATGAAAAAAGATAAACTTACTATGAATATTCCATCATCCGAAATAACCCCAAAACAAACCTACATCCACCGTAGAGATTTTATAAAATCGACCGGTTTATTAGCTGGGTCCATGCTGCTATCCGCCTGCGGCATCACCCCAAAGAGCGCGACCGAGGTTGTGCTGCCTACATCTGACCCGAGCATTAAACAACGAACGGATGAATTAGGCAACCCGGTAAACGCGCTAGAAGACATCACTGGCTACAATAATTACTACGAATTTAGCACCGATAAAGAATCGGTCGCAAAGCTTTCCGGAAGCCTGATAACCTCCCCCTGGGAAATTGAGGTGTTCGGCCTAGTGAACAAACCGGGGAAGATCAGTGTCACCGACCTAGAAAAAAAGTATCAGCCTGAAGAACGAATTTATCGCTTGCGCTGTGTAGAAGCTTGGAGCATGGTGATCCCTTGGTTGGGATTCTCTTTGTCAAAACTGCTTCAAGATGTAGAACCAACCTCCGACGCCAAATATGTTCGCTTTGAAACACTTTTTGATCCTGATGTATTGCCAGGGCAGCAGGACCGTTTATACCCGTGGCCTTACCAAGAGGGTTTGCGAATGGATGAAGCGATGCACCCGCTGACCATATTGGCAACTGGTTTGTACGGTGGGGAACTGCCAGCCCAAAACGGTGGGGGAGTACGCTTGGTTGTGCCTTGGAAATATGGATTCAAATCCATCAAATCCATTGTGAAGATCGAGCTGGTAGATTACGAACCTTCCACGATGTGGAGCTCGATCGCTTCCAATGAGTATGGTTTTTATGCCAACGTAAACCCAACGGTTGATCATCCTCGCTGGTCGCAGGGATCAGAGCGATTGATCGGAGAATTGGATCGCCGCCCAACATTGATGTTCAATGGTTACGAAGAACAGGTTGCGCCTCTATACAAGGGTATGGATCTCTCTAAATTCTATTAATTATGGATCTTTCACGCATCTTACAAATCGCGGTTCACTTTGGCGGCATTCTTCCCGCCGTTGTTTTGTTGTTTTCTTTTTTCACTGGTGATCTCACCGCAAATCCCATCCAAGCGCTGGAACAAAGAACAGGGATCATCGCGCTCAATTTTCTGTTGCTATCCTTAGCCTGCACCCCGGTTAGCATCATCACGGGGTACAAAAAAATTGTCGCACGGAAAAAAGCCTTAGGGAATTATGCTTTTCTCTATGCATCGATCCATTTTTTGATCTTTATAGGGTTGGATTATGGATTCGATCTTCAGATAATCCTTACTGACGTAGGGACAAAAATATTTATTTTATTCGGGCTTACCGCCCTCCTGCTGCTGCTTCCGCTCGCTGTTACATCCCTAAATTATTGGAAAAAGAAACTCGGCCCGCGGTGGAAGACACTGCACAAACTGGTTTACATCATTTCTCCCATTGTTACGATCCATTTTCTCTTATCCCTCAAAGGTGATATT
>CAIRYE010000203.1 GCA_903882765.1 uncultured Anaerolineae bacterium | reverse complement strand
TTCGATTGCAATTGTTTCCCAGTTTTATCGAACAAAGTAAAACGTACAACGATGTTCTCGAGGGATGTTTCGTTTTCGTTTTTTACTGAGGTAAAACACTCGAGCCCATCTGGTTGGGGATGACAGGTTGAAGCGCTGAGCGTTAGAGGTACTGGCGTGAACTGAGCGGAGCTGCTATTAGATTTGGATCCCTCGGGGATGATCAGAGTGTCGCCAATGGTAAGCGCGCTGGGAACAGTGCTGGGGTTGGCGAAAAGCAACGTTTCTGGGGTAAGGTCGAACCGTTTGGCAATGCCATAGATCGTATCATTGTTGGTGATCGTGTAAATTTGAGGGGTGTTGGTTGGTAGCGGCGTATTTGTAATCGCGGGCTGCACCGTGGTTAGTGTGTTCGACTGATCAACGTTGCGGGTGGAGTAAGGACTGAGAGTTATGCTTATTTCTTTGGTTTGGATGCAACTTATTAGGAATATTGGCATCAATAATACTGATAGTGAAACGGTAACAGTGCGTAAAGTTATACTTCGCATATTTTATTTATAGGAAATCATCCATGACCAAAAAAATTATTTACGTTTTCTTACTTGGAATTTTATCAGTGTTAGCAATTTCTGGTTGTGTTCCACAAAGCAGTGCTTCAGCGCCGGAGATCGGTGTGGTCGAAGCGAATGACCTTTTTACAAAACAAGAAACCTTCTTCCTCGATGTTCGGGAGCAAGAAGAGTGGGATGCGGTTCATATCCCTGGAACCACCCTCATTCCTCTAGGTCAATTGGCGGAACGTATCAATGAAGTGCCGAAGGACAAAAATATCGTAGTGGTTTGTCGATCGGGCAACCGCTCACAGCAAGGGCGTGATATTTTAAAACAAGCTGGGCTTACGAATGTGACCAGCATGGCCGGCGGCATCACGGAATGGTCTAAGCAGGGTTTTCCTATAGAACCCTAAGGTTAAAACAAAAAATTGGCTCATCATTTATGGTGAGCCAATTTTTTTATATTTTTATTCTGGCTTTTTGCCTACATTCCATACATGGGCAAAGTGCCCTGAGGTAATGCCAGTTAAAGATGCCATAATCATGCCCATCTTCCCAAACAATTGTTATGCCATAAGCGCCAGTTGGTTGAACGGTGGTGACGCGTGTTTCTGGTTTGTCTGAATATTCAAAACGAAAGATATCTTCGTCTGGTTCGGTCTTCATATTTTCGTGACCGCCACGGCATTGGGCGCAGGGGCAGGCAGCCCTTAGCAACGAAAATGGGTAGGAACTCTGATGCCCATCTCCCCATTCGATCGTCATTTCAAGCGCTGGGCGATTTGCCTTGATACCAATTGCTTTTTCGGAAAGCATAAATCCTCTTATTGATCTGTTATTGTTTTCAGGTAATTTGTTACTGCCCATCCAGTTCTATTTTCATTGTTAATGGAAGCAAGAAAGTACCAAGTATAGCCATCAACTTGTTTAGGACCATCCACTACTTTGAAGGCTTCTGTATCAAAGCCCATAAATACTTCTTTGCCAACCAAACTTGGCTGTGCTCGAAACCTCAAACCGGTACCTTCTGTATTTGTAACTTGTACCACAGAGCCAATGCTAATCTGCCCGGGGGCAAGGGTCGGCGTAGGGGTGGGTATGTAAGGATCATTGGTATTTACTTGAGAAGTATTATTTGTGTTGGTATACGGCTTAATAGTTGCTACCGCAATCATACTAGAAAGCTCGGATGGAGGTGGTGCAGTGAAGATGATTAAAACGAAACTGATGATAAACAAAAAAGTCGCTACAAAAATAGCAGCCACTATTACTTTGGGTGTTAGTAGTCGAACTAGATACTTCTTCATTTTTTAAGATTATAACCTACGATTAAACCCCTGAAATCATGGAAAAATTGTGTATTTCTATAAAATTCTAACGCAAGTGGTATATGATTACCAACATCAGTAGATGGAGGAGTAATGTTTGATAAGGTTATGAACATAGTTCAAAAATATAAAACCCAACTAATTATTGGATTAATCATCATCATTGCGGGAGCAATAGCCGCAATCGAGCTAATAAACGCGCCCAGTTACGATGTGGTAAAGGTTACCCGCGGAGAGATCTCCTCTGATATTGAGGCGAGCGGAACAGTTCGTTCCAAACAATCGATAGAGTTGGTTTGGAAAACAAATGGTGTTGTAGACAAGGTAAATGTGAGGATCGGCGACGTGGTCACAGAAGGTCAGGTTTTGGCTGAATTAGACATGCTCACGGTTGAAAAGAGTGTTCTGATCGCAGAATCCGACCGAATTTTGGCAGAGCAAGAAATGACAAAAATAAGCCAGCCAGGGCTTGCGCTCGCTCAGGCCTGGACTAGTTATGTAACCAGCAAGCACAAAACAGAAGACGCTCAAGTTTATTATGATTCTCTGGTTTCAAAACGGTCTGGAACTGAATTACTGGAAGATATTAATGATGAGATCACCGACGCAAGGCTGCAGGTAAAGTATCTTCAGGGAATATTTATTGACTACTATGAACAACTGAGCGATTCTAGTACTCGCAAGCTACAAATGATCGTAAAAATTACGCAAGCCAAGCAAAATGTAACGGATTTGATCGCTCGATACAATTGGTTTAATGGCCATGCCGATCCTGATGTGGTTGAAATGGCATTATCGGACCTGAATATTGCCAAAGCAAATGAAGCGGATAACGAACGAATTTATCGAAAGATCAAAGAAAACGGCAATATTGAAGAGATCGCGAAAGTTCAAGCGAGAATAGATTCCGCGACTTCAGTACTTAGCCGCGCGAAATTGACATCTCCAATAAACGGTATTGTAACCAATGTAAATGTTTTGCCGGGTGATTCGGTAAAATCTGGCACAGTTTCCATTAGGGTTGATGATCTTACTTCCTATCAAGTAGACCTCTTCATTTCTGAAGTGGATGTGTTGAATGTTCAAGTTGGCCAAGCTGTGGAATTGACCTCAGTTGTTGCCGACGGAAAAACGTTCGATGGCACGGTGATACAGATCGATCAAGCTGGTAGAGAAGTAGATGGGGTTATTGCTTATAAAGTGAAGATCGAATTTACTAATCTCGCCGATGAGCTAAAACCGGGAATGTCAGCGGATATGACCATCCACCTAGAAAAGATCGACAGCGCCTTGTTGATTCCCACTGAAGCGATACGGTTTGTGGAGGGTGTAAGGATCATCTTTCTCTTAGTCAACGGACAAGCGGTTCCAACCGCTGTGAGGGTTGGCGCGATGTCGGGTGATACCGCCCAGGTTGTTGGTGGAAATATTTCGGAGGGTGACAAGGTTATCTTAAATCCTCCTTCAGTACAGGGTCTCGATCCTGAATTTATACAGTAATCAAAGAAAAATAAGTAGTTGAGGAGTAGCAATGAAAATTAATAAATTTATTCTCATAGGGCTGGCAGCGGTTGTTGTGATCGGTGTTGCTGCGTTTTTTATAATCCAAAGCAATAGTAACGCGGCAAAAGATAGCCAATACGAGACAGTTTCCTTAGAGCGAGGTGACCTAACCGCCAGTGTTGGGGCTACCGGTACAGTTCGTTCCGTTCAAAGCGCGGAGCTTTCGTGGCAGACCAATGGCATTGTCGAAAAAGTTGACGTGAAGATCGGCGATAATGTAAAAGCGGATGCTGTGTTGGCTAGTTTAGTTCAAACATCCATGTCGCAAGCTGTGATCATGGCAGAAGCCGATTTGATCACCGCTCAAAATGAACTAGATGATTTGATGAATTCTTCAGCTAGCTTATCGCAAGCCCAACAAAAACTTGCGCAAGCCAAACAGGCTTTGGAAGACGCGCAGGAAAAAGTAGATAGTATTAGTTTTCAAAGGGCTTCCGATAATTTGATCCTACAGACGCAGGCAAATACAGACCTGGCACGGAAGGAAGTTGCGCTGGCGGCTGATAATTATCATCGTTATGAGCATAGACCTGATGGCGATTCGACAAAGGCAACCGCTTTGTTGCGCCTAACGACTGCTCGTCAAAATCTTACTGACTTGGTCAATTTATACAATTGGTATACCGGCAAGCCCACTGAGCTTGATAAAGAAACCTATTATGCTGATCTGGCCTTCGCTAAATCAGATCTCGCTGATGCTCAGCGTGAATACGATCGCCTCGCGGGTGGTCCACCCGAAAGCGATATCGCCGCCGCAAAAGCGCGAATTACCGCAGCGCAGTCCACGATCAATATGGGCAAGATCATATCCCCCTTCGATGGGGTCGTAACCCAAGTAGACGCTATGGCTGGCGACTTGATCAATCAGGGAGTATTTGCTATTCGAGTTGATGACACTTCGAAATTATTAGTAGATCTTCAGATCTCAGAAGTGGACGTAAATAGCCTTAAGGTAGATCAGGAAGTAACCGTTTCTTTCGACGCGGTTCAAGAAAAAACGTATTTGGGTAAAGTGCAACAAATTAGCCAATACGGTAGCTCTACAGGTACTGGGGTCAATTTTGATGTAACAGTTGAGTTGACCGATAATGATGAATTCATTAAGCCCGGTATGACTGCCGCGGTAACTATTACTGTTAAAGATATCAAAGGCGCTCTTTTCGTCCAAAACCGTGCGGTTCGAAATGTGAATGGCCAGCGGGTTGTGTACGTACTGAAGGATGGAGTTGCCGTACCAGTTGAAATTCGGCTTGGCGCTACAGCTGATACTGTAAGCGAGGTTGTTGGCGGTGAATTGGTAGAAGGGGATCTGATCATCCTCAACCCGCCATCCACCGACCAAGGTATGTTCGGCGGTTAGGATAAAAATGACAGAACCTGTGATCCTTGTTGAAAATATTGTAAAAACCTATTTCATGGGTGATATTCAAGTGAATGCCTTACGAGGTCTAACTATGACTGTCAACCAAGGTGAAGTGATCGCTATTATGGGTCCTTCTGGTTCGGGAAAATCGACACTAATGAATATTTTAGGATGTCTGGACCGACCCACTTCTGGAACATATCTCTTGGATAAAGAATTGGTATCCGACCTATCGGATGACAATTTAGCGTTAATCAGAAACAAAAAAGTTGGTTTCATTTTTCAAAGCTTTAACTTATTACCACGAGCAACCGCCGCAAAAAATGTAGAACTCCCATTGCGTTACGCCGGGATGAAAACAGGCCGAAAAGAAAAAGCGATCCAATCGCTCATTTCGGTCGGCTTGGAAGACCGTATCGATCACCGACCCTTCGAATTATCGGGCGGCCAGCAGCAGCGTGTGGCGATTGCCCGCGCCTTGGTCAACGATCCTGCCATTATTATGGCCGATGAACCAACCGGCAATCTCGATTCCAAAGTGGGCCAGGAGATCATCGATTTGTTGATGAATTTGAATAAACGGAATGGCACAACGATCGTAATTGTTACTCACGATCCAAAAGTTGCCGCCCAATGCCAAAGAACGGTTCATATCCGTGATGGTGTAGTGAATGAGGATCTACTATGAACCTATCCCAAATAATTTTAGAGGCTCTTGAAAGCCTAAACGCGAACAAAATACGTTCTGGTCTAACCATTCTTGGTATCGTTATTGGTGTCGCCGCGGTGATCGCTATGCTTGCTGTTGGTCAAGGTGCCCAAAATTCCATCACCGGTTCCATCAATGGCATTGGTACAAATGTTTTGTTCGTTTTCTCGGGTAAGCAAACCGCTGGCCCTCCCGGACGGAATCAAAACGTATCCAAAAATATCCAAAAGCTAACGATGGATGATGCGGAAGCCATTGCCGATCCTTTCGCGGCTCCATCCATCGCGGCGGTAGCGCCCATTTTGCAAGGCCAGGCAGATGCCACCGCGCAAGGGATCACCGTGAGCACAACGCTATATGGGGTTACCCCGAGCTATGAAGCTGTGCGCAGCGCGACGGTTACCGAGGGTAGTTTTATCAATTCAGAACAATATTTAGGTCATGCCTCGGTTGTAGTGTTAGGGCCAGATCTGGCACAACAGATCTTTAATCGCAAAGAAGGTTTGGTCGGTGAATCTATTCGGATTTCAGGGCAGCCTTTTAGGGTAATTGGCGTCCTGGAAAGCAAAGGTGGTTCTTCCTTTGGTAATGCTGATAACCAAGTTGTTATTCCATTAACCACAGCGAAAGACCGTGTCATTAAAAGAAACAATAATGAAGTGGATATGATCTTTGTTCAAGCGGTCACGGCCGAGCAGACCACCCTTGCTTCAGACGAGATCACCCAAATATTACAAACACGCCATCATATTCCCATTGGGGAAGACGATGATTTCACAGTTTTTACACAACAAGATATGCTGCAAACAGCATCTTCCATCACGGGTATCTTAACCATTTTCCTCGGTGGAATTGCCGCTATCTCGCTGCTGGTAGGTGGAATAGGTATTATGAACATTATGTTGGTTTCGGTAGCTGAACGAACCCGCGAAATTGGTTTGCGTAAAGCACTTGGAGCTACAAAAAAAGATATTTTGACCCAATTTCTAGCAGAGTCATCCTTCTTGAGCTTGTTGGGAGGTATGTTAGGGATCTTTTTTGGATGGGTAATCTCATTCATTGTGGGCAGGGTTGCGGCAGCAACCGGCAACTCTTTTGATCCATCGATCACGCTTGATTCGATCTTGCTCGCCACAATCTTTTCAGCGGCGATAGGAATGTTCTTTGGAATCTATCCCGCAAGTAGGGCGGCTAGCTTACAACCAGTTGAAGCACTTCGTAACGATTAATTTATAATTCCATATAACTATGGAACAAAAGATCCTTCTCAACAATCGGTATGAGCTGCTCGAGCCTCTCGGCTCGGGAGGAATGGCGCAAGTCCATAAAGCAAAAGACTTGATGCTTGAGCGGCTTGTTGCGATCAAGATCTTGAAACCAGACTATTCAACGAACCCAGTTGTTCAGGTAAGGTTTCGGCAAGAGGCGAAGGCGATTGCCAACCTCTCCCATCCAAATATCGTCACGGTGCATGATTTTGGTTTTGACCAAAAACGTTTGTTTATTGTGATGGAATACCTTCCCGGTTTGAACCTTAAGCAAAACATCCGTAAAATCGGGTACTATGATCCAAAAGAAGCGATAAAAACGATGATCCAGATCTGCGCGGGTTTGGGATATGCCCACCGCGCAGGGATCGTCCACTGCGATGTTAAGCCCCATAACGTCATCATCACCTCAGATAACCGTGTAAAAGTCACCGACTTTGGGATCGCTAGGGCGATCGCCGGAATTAACCCAGAAGAACAAAATGAAGTCGTTTGGGGTTCACCACTCTATTTTTCACCCGAGCAAGCCGCCGGTAAAGCCCCTTCCCCAGCTTCCGATGTCTATTCCGCGGGTGTAGTATTTTACGAAATGCTCACCGGTAGGCCGCCCTTTGTGGCAAAAACAGCCGAAACACTGGCCCGGTTACACCGTGAGGCGGTTCCAGAAGACCCCGCGCAGATCAACCCCAAAATAAGTGAACCACTCGACCTAGTTTTGCTCAAAGTCTTATCCAAGGAGCCATCGGCGCGTTACCGAACGGCAGACCAATTTGGCAAGGTGTTATCCGCCATTTATGA
>CAIRYE010000202.1 GCA_903882765.1 uncultured Anaerolineae bacterium | reverse complement strand
TGGTAACTTGGCCAAGGATCTTGCCCATTTCGTCACGGGTAAGGGTGGCCATGCTCTGAAGGGCAACGGCTTCGCTGGAATTCTTGATCACGAAGGTTCCATCAGCGATCTTGGGCTGAAGTACGTTCCAAGCGCCTTCGAAGAAGAGGAAAGCGTTGTTGTCGGAGGCAGCGCCGGCATAAAGGTAGAGGGGGTTACCGGTTCCGGTGGCTTTGTCTACCAAGTATTGGGCCTGAGCGGCGCCAACGGCAAGGCTGTCGAAGGTTACATAGTAATCAACGGCATCGGTGTCGCGGATGAGGCGGTCGTAAGAAATGACCTTTACGCCAGCGGCTTTGGCTGCATCAGCAGCGGCGGCAGCGGCGGCGCCATCTTGTGGGGTGAAGATAATAACGTTTACGCCCTTGGTGATGAGAGCTTCAACATTGGCTTTTTCCTTAGCGGAATCGCCCTGGCTGAAGAGGATCTCAACTTCGTATCCGGCGGCGGTGAAAGCTTCTTTGAAGCGGGTCTCGTCCTGGATCCAACGGGGTTCGTCTTTGGTGGGGAGAATAACGCCAACTTTGCCGGTCATGGCGGGAGCAGCGGCGCCATCGAGGCCAGTGAAATCAGCGGCGGGCCAGTAACCAGAATCGATCACGGCTTCTTTGACATTGGCCTTATCCACGGAAACGACTGCGGATGGTTTGGCGGGAACATCGATCTTGCCATTGTTGTAGGAGTTGGTCTTCTCGGGGGTCTTGCCTTCGAGGAAAGCAACAGCGGCGGCGATGGCATCGTTGACGAGGGTGCGAACATCCTTGAGAACGGTCATGGACTGCTTGCCATCGATGATGTACTGTACGGAAGCTTCTTCGGCATCCTGGCCAGTAACAACATAGCTGGTTACGTCTTTGTCAGCGCCGAAAGCATCGGCGATAGCGCGGGCGGTACCATCGTTTGGAGCAAGGATGGAGACGTTACCCTTATCGGCCGCGGGAGCGGAGGTAAGGTTGGCTTCGGCGAGGTTCTTGGCGGTGTTGAAATCCCAGTTGGTGGTAACTTGGCCAAGGATCTTGCCCATTTCGTCACGGGTAAGGGTGGCCATGCTCTGAAGGGCAACGGCTTCGCTGGAGTTCTTGATCACGAAGGTGCCATCAGCTATCTTGGGCTGAAGAACATTCCAAGCGCCTTCGAAGAAGAGGAAAGCGTTGTTGTCGGAGGCAGCGCCGGCATAGAGGTAGAGGGGGTTGCCGGTACCGCTGGCTTTGTCTACCAAGTATTGGGCCTGAGCGGCGCCAACGGCGATGCTATCGAAGGTTACATAGTAATCTACGGCGTCGGTATCACGGATGAGGCGGTCGTAAGAAATGACCTTTACGCCAGCGGCTTTGGCTGCGTCAGCAGCGGCGGCAGCGGCAGCGCCATCTTGTGGGGTGAAGACGATCACTTTCACGCCCTTGGTGATGAGAGCTTCAACATTGGCTTTTTCCTTAGCGGAATCGCCCTGGCTGAAGAGGATCTCAACATCGTATCCAGCGGCGGTGAAGGCTTCTTTGAAGCGGGTCTCGTCCTGGATCCAGCGGGGCTCATCCTTGGTGGGAAGGATTACGCCGACCGCCAATTTAGCCGCGGGGGCGGCTGCCTGTGCGCAAGCGGATAAAACAGTCGCTGCGATCATCAGGATGGCGAACATTACATACATCGAATTCTTTTTGAACATTCTTTCCTCCAAATAAAATATGGTTTCAATGGCTTTGGGCTAAAGAGGTCAGGATCTTCTTCTTCTTTGTGTTTTTTTCCTGCACGCTTTACGCACGCATAGCCTTACACTATAATGTTAAGGGGAATAACGGCCTGTACAAACCCTTAACTCCCCTAGTTCAATTAGGGGATTTCCCCTACTCCTTAAATGATATCAAAAGAATGGTCCCTTGTAACTTATCTTTAAAGGAAGACCCCACATCACAGTGAGCCTATGAGCAGTGAATTGATAAAAACCTACTTAGCAGATGACCACGATCTGGTTCGCGCCGGATTGCGCGACGCATTACAAAACCTGCCCGAGATCCAGATCATAGGTGAAACCGGTAACGGCAAAGAGTTGGCGCTGGCTTTAGAAACTACATCGCCAGACCTGTTGGTGATGGATGTAAATATGCCGGACTTTGATCCGGTTAAAATGGTGATCACATTTAAGGCCGCCCACCCCAGCATGAAGATCTTGGTGGTGAGCGCGCACGATGACGAAGCCTACGTGGTTGGGTTGCTGAACGCGGGGGTTGATGGCTACCACCTAAAGGACCAACCGCTCAGCGATTTTATCGCCGCGGTTCGCAGGGTGGTGGAGGGCGGCCGCTGGATCTCTGATCCGTTGGTGAGCCAGCTGCTAAATCAGCACGCTAAGGCAAGCCCTAACCAGCTGCGGCTTACCCCACGCCAACGGCAGCTGCTGGCTTTTTTATCGCTGGGCTACAATAACCAAAAAATGGCATTGGTGATGGAGCTGAGCGTGAAGACCATCGAAAACCACCTCACCGCTTTGTACCGCGCCATCAATGTGGAGAGCCGCATTGAAGCGAGTAACTTCGCCATTCGCAACCCCGAGCTGCTAATAGAACACGAGCGCGAAAAAAATAACAACCGGGTGGATAGTGAAGTGAACCACAGCCTGAGCATTTTGCTGGTGGATGATAACCCGCGCTACCGTACACAACTTGGAAAATTGATCTCTCGAAATTGCCCCGATTACTCGCTGTTCGAGGTGGAAGACAGCGCTGAAGCGGAAAAGATCGCGGCGTTGGTTTTTCCGAAACTGGCGTTTATTGATGTTGTTTTGCATGACGAAGATGGTATTCGCTGCGCCAGCCGCGTAAAAGCTATCTCGCCCAACACGCGCGTCATCCTTATCAGTGCTTATCCTGATCGAGAGTTTCGGCGCAGCGGCATGAAAGCCGGCGCCACCGCCTTTTTAGATAAAAAGGATATCGACGCGGCCACGGTTCGGCAGGTAGTGGAAGACGCCTTAGCGGATAAGAAATAAAGGAACGGCGGGGTTTAGTTCGAAAAAACTGGGTAAGGGCTAGGGATCTCGATGAGCAGATCGAGGCCGCCCTCGCTGGGGGAGTCTACATGGATAGTGCCATTAAGCAAGCTAACTCGTTCGCTGATCCCCAATAAACCAAAATGCTTCCCCTCTGAGAGCGTAAGAAAATTGATCGGTGTTTGCAAACCGCGTCCGTCATCACGCAGGTGTACTACCAGGCTGGCGGTGGGGGTGCGGCTGAGCGCTAGGTGCACGTTGCGGGCTTCGGCGTGCTTGCGTACATTGCGCAGGCCTTCTTGGATGATGCGGAAGACGGATAGCTCGATGGTTTCCGGCAAGCGGCCCAGATCAGGGTCGAGTTCCAGCGTTACTTTTACATTGTATTGGTTTGCCCATTGGTGGGTTAGCGAGCGTATGGCGGCTGGCAGGCCTTGGCTATCGATCGTGGGCGGGCGCAGGTCGCTGCAGATCTGGCGCAGGCTGCTCACCACTTCCTTTATACCGGCGCGGATCTCGCCTAACTCTCCTCGCATTTCTTGACTCTCCAACTCAAGCGCGGCGTCTTCTAACTGGTAATTGAAGCTGAGCAGGTCTTGGATGACCTGGTCGTGCAGGTCGCGGGCGAGGGCTTTACGCTCGGCCTCGCGCTCGGTCATGAGGCGGCGGTTTGCCTCTTGCAGGGCGAGATTGAGCTGGTCGAGCGCTTCCATTTGCTTGCCGAGGCGGGAGAAAAGCTGTTGGTTGAGGGTGTCTTGCTTTTTTAGGGTTTGCTGCAAGGCTTGCTGGTTCTTGCGCAAGTCCTCGGCTTGCTGCTGGGCGGTGTGGTAATTCTCGAAGGCCCAGATGACCGGGGTGATGTGGTCTTGCTTGTTCGAGCCAACGATCAGCTCAACGATCTCGCGCGGCGTGGTTTGTGAGGTGAGCTGCAACGAGGCTTGGTGGCCATCGAAGAGAACTAAAATGCGGTGGCTAACGGCGAAGATCTGCTTTAGGTCATCGCTGCTGATGACGACCGAAACATTTTGGGCGGAAAGCTTGATGATCTCATCGAGAAGGATCCCTTGGCGCTGAAAACTGAGCGGGGCGAGGGCGTCGTCTAAGAGCAGCAGGCTGCTATCATGATTGAGGGCTTTGGCGAGCGCTACCACTTGGCGCTGCTCGTTGGATAAGTTGCGTGGGAGGCTGTTGACCAGATCCGGCGAGAGGTCGAACTTTTTGAAATAGTCGCGGGCGATGGATGACATTTCGCCATCTTTGGGGAAGAACGCTAGGGGTTCGTAGCGCGAGAGTTCGGTTCCGATGAAGATGTTCTTCCATACTTCGAGATTTTCCATCAGCGGGTGGTTTTGGTAAACAGCCTCGATGCCAAAGCTTTTGGCAACGGCGGAGTTACGGAGGTGAACGGGCTTTTCGTTGAGGAGTATCTCGCCGGCAGTAATTTTTTCGGCGCCGCCCAACACGCGGAACAAGGTGGATTTGCCCGATCCGCGCTGGCCAACCACGCCCAATACCTCGCCGGGCTCCAGCTCAAAGCTTATGCCGTTGAGGGCAACCACGCTGCCATAGGTTTTGGTGAGATTGTTCACTCGCAAAGAAACCGGAAGTTTTGCCATATTTAAAAATTATACAACGGGATGACGGGAGAAGGATAAGCAGGTTGTAAGGGGAAGACGGGTTGGCTGACTCGCTGGGCGGCTTCGGCTGGTAAGCGGATGGGGAAACCGCGAGGGTTGCCCGTACGGGGTTGGGCTGTTCGAGGGTGTGGGGGATCGGGTTTTATGGAGTTGTTGGTGAGCATTGTGGCCGGGGTGAACCTTGGGCGGCTTCGGCTGGTTCGCGGATGGAGCAACCGCGAGGGTTGCCCGTACGGGGTTGGCCTTTTTCAGAGGGGAGCATTGATGGGGGT
>CAIRYE010000201.1 GCA_903882765.1 uncultured Anaerolineae bacterium | reverse complement strand
TTCCGGCTATCGCTAAGCGCAGATAGCAGGCTGGCGCCTTCTTCGGCGCTGATCTTTCCTTCATCGATCATTTTGAGGATCTTCATCCTCTCTTCAGTGGTTGCCATTTTATGCCTCCTATGCGATAAACACGGTCACTTTTTCGCCATTGCTACCATCAATATGAACCAACAAGGGATTTTCTCGTTGAACCGGGTCTTCTAGCGCGTCCAGGATGGGCTGCAGCGCGCCTTTGCCAATATTGCTAGTGATGTTCCCAGAAAACGCGATCACCCAGGTGAGCAGCGAAAGCGGTACAGAGATCACAATTCGCTTGGGTGAATTCGCCTTGTTGGGCTGCACATCTACATATAACCAACGTTTGCCGCGGTTCGTAATGGCCAACGCGATGACGAAGACGCCAATAAAAAATGGCAGGCTGGCCAGAAAGAACCAAAAACCAACGCCATTATTCAACACGGCTGAGTATAACCCGATTGCGCCGGCTACCGTAAGAACCACCCCAATGCCGGTGGCAATACCCCATAAAGAGCGAGCCTTCTTCATCTGAGACTCCAGCTCGGGCTCAAGGATAGGGGTGCTGGGTTCTTCTTGCCCTGGCTCTCGGTTGGGGGCAATATCCACCACGCCATTCGCTTCGCTGGCAAAACCAGCGGAAACCGATTCCGCGGCATCCTCGGGGGCGTTACCGTCATCAACTTCTTCTTCGCCCAGCGCGTGGATCAAAGTGAGCGCTTGATCGGCATTGATCTTGCCGGAATCTAACATTTGTAAAACTTGTCTTTTTTCAGGGTCGGTCATGGTAGCACCTACTTTCCTTCCAACGAGGATAATAGCGTTTCGGCCTGTTCAATGGTGATCTTCTTCTCTTGCAGCATCTTTAAAATAGCCAATCTCTCATCATCCGATACCGGGTCGCCGGCGGGTTGGGCTGGCCTTTGCGGCACAGAACCACGCGGGTACGCGTCGCCGCGTTGGCCCACTTTGATGCCGGTATGATGGGCGCGTCGATCAGCGCTGTTCATTTTGTCTTCCACTTTGCGCATCGCTCGCTCTACCCGGCTTTGGATCATTTCGCTTAGGTTGCCAGCCATGCCGGTGGCTTCCATAGCGCGGCGGGTGGCTTCTTCGGTGATGCGGTTGATGCGTTCATCCAGATCCGCCGGCACACCAGCGGACCCGCCGGCGTAATCGCCAAAGCCCGATGGGTCATCACGGCTGGTAACGATCACTTCGCCTTCCGCGGTCAATTGGATGGGGCATGTTCCCGCGCCTAAGATCAACTCACGGGTGTTCCCATCTTCCACAGGTCTGATGCCGGGCATATCAACCCGAATATCGCCATCATCATTGGCGCTTAGTTTTAGAGTGGCATCGATGCGAGCCGGCAGATGCGCCAAGATATCCCCTTCGGCTTCCACATAGATGGCCGAGCTGGGCAGCGGTTTTAGGTACAGGGCGGCATCGCCGCTGGTTCGTGCCCACAAGTTGCTTTCAAAACCTCGGATGGTCAGGTCGCCCTCCGCGTCCACATGCAGATCGCCGGATACATCCTTGATGGTCACATCCCCCGCCACCCGTAGTATCTTAACACTGCCGTGGCAGCCCTTAATGGTGAGATCGCCATCCACATCATCGATCAGCAGGTTGCCCACATTGCGCAATTGCAGGTCGCCAGCCAATTGGCGCAAGCGCAGATCACCATCGATGGCGCGCACATCGGTATCGCCCTCCGCCACCAACACGTTGATATCGAGGGTGCTCTTTACATACACCACCAGATCGTCTTCACAGCTCAGGTCGATCTCATCGCCATGCGAAGAAACCGAAAGCTCTTCTTCATCACATTTGGTTACCAACTCGCTGCGCTCCCAACCAATGATCTGCAGATCGCCCGAAACCATGGTTAGGTTTAGCTTGTTGATGCCTTCAAGAGAGATCAGTTTCTGGATCATTCCACCTCACTTTGGCCGCTTAGGTCGCCGCGCAACATACGCATCGCGGCATCAGCGGTGATCTTACCCGAATCCAGATCATCCAACACCTGCCGGCGTTGGTCGTCGGTCACTTCCACAGGTTCTTCGCGGCCGGGCTCAAACCCGAGCGAGCGGATCACTTCCAGCAGTTTGTTGCGCAGGGTGGGGTACGAAAGGCCCATCTCCACCTCAACGCGATTCAACTTGCCCTCGCATCGGATAAATGTGAGCAGAAAATCGGTTTGCTCGCGGGAGAGATGAGAAAATGGCCCGCCGCCAAAACGCCCCTCCAAACTGGTATCGCAAGACTCGCATTTTAGGCGGGTGATGGTGAGTTCGCCCTGACAAACCGGGCATTGCGTGAGAGAATTATTCATACGATCTGCCTTTTCAATGCCCTCAATTTCTTTTTCAAGGGCTATAATTGGTAGTAAGAAGAAAATGACCCTTCTTACTACCAATTATAATTATATTTATATTTTTGTCAATATTCTTTATTTATTTTAGCTATTATTTCAATATTATTGATACCAAGTTAAATGTACCAAGGAGCAACCCATGATCAGGATCACCAGCTTTGATATTCGAACAGAAAAGAACCAAACCACCAGCCTTGATGAGCTGGCAGCGGTACTGGCTGACCCCAACCAGATCGTCTGGCTCGATTTTGAAAACGAACCAGTGGAAAGCGCTGAACCGATCTTGCTCAATATCTTCAAATTTCACCATTTGGCGGTAGATGACGCCCTTGAGGAATCTCACGTGCCAAAGATCGATGACTGGGGCGACTATCTTTACATCGTTCTCAACGCTATCACCATCGAGCATAACGATTCCATCTCGCTGCACACTCACGAGCTGGATATCTTCCTCGGGAAGAACTACCTGGTTACCCATCACGATGATTCCATGCCCTTCATTGAAAAAACCTGGACGAACCTGGCGCGTGATACCCGCCCCTACAAATACGGCCCCGACCGTCTGCTCTATAAGCTGATCGACGATATGGTTTCGGAGTATATGACGCAGGTGGACCTCTTGGATGACGAGATGGATCTGATCGAGGATGAGGTGCTCACCAAGGCCAAGCCCGATACGCTCGAACGTATTTTTGCCATCAAACGTATGGTGCTATCGATGCGCCGCATTTTTGGCCCGCAACGCGAGGTGCTCAACAAGCTGGCCCGCGATGATTATGAGGTGATCGACCCAGCTGAACGTATTTTCTTCCGCGATATCTACGACCACCTGGTGCGCATTCACGACCTCAACGAAAACATGCGCGACCTGATCAGCGGCGCCCTCGAAACATATCTCTCCGTGATCAACAACCGTATGAACGAAGTGATGAAAACACTTACCATCATCACTACCCTCTTTATGCCGCTCACCTTCCTCACCGGCTTTTTTGGAATGAACTTTTTTGAACCCGCCGGCCACCTTGGCGTTTGGACCGATACCGCCGCCTTTGCTCTTACCCTGGCGGTTGTGCTTATCACTCCCATCGCTATGTTCCTTTATATGCGCAAACGGTCCTGGTTATAGCCGCTTCTACTACAGCAATTCTGTTCTAAAAAGCTTGACTTAGAACAAACATTCTGATATCATAATAGGTAGAACAATTGAGCGATTTACCAAGGAGACACTTATGATGATGGTCAGAAAATCCAAAGGACTTAGTGAACGGCACATCAAGGTCCTCGAATTATTGCAAACCTACGCCGAAAAAGGGATACCCCCTTCCATCCGAGAGATCGGTGAAGGCACCGGGATCAGCTCCACTTCAGTGGTCAACTACTACCTCGATCAGCTCGAAAAATGGGGCTACATCCAGCGTGACCGCAAGATCAGCCGCGGTTTGCGGGTGATCGAAAGCAAACTGATCGAAGCCGGTTTGATGATCGAAGAAGCCGCCAGCAAAGTGGGTGAAATGCTCAGCATCCCCGTGGTAAATATGATCGGCGCCAGCCTTCCCTTAGGGATTGGCCAAGATTTTGCCGCGGATGGCTCGTCTGTCATTGAAGTAGCGCGCTCGATGGTGAACAGCAAATCCACCGATAGCCTCTTCGCGCTGGAAGTGCGCGGCGATTCCATGATCGACGCCATGGTCAACGATGGCGATTACGTCATCATGAAGCGCGTTTCCGACAACAATGAGGTGCGCAACGGCGAAATGGTAGCGATCTACCTACCCGATAGCCAAGAGACCACCCTCAAATCTTTCTACAAAGAAAAGAATGGCGATTTCAGGCTTCAGCCAGCCAACCCCACCATGGAACCGATCATGATCGACAAAGCAACCCCCATCGAGATCCAAGGCAAGGTGGTTATGATCTTCCGAAAATTTGGCAATAACGTTCTACATTGATTTTTAAGTTCAACACGCCAGCGCTTTCCCTCAGAGGCACCGAGGGTACACAAGCCGCTGGCGTGTTTATTTAATCCACTCTTTCCGTTATTGCCCCTCGAACACAGTAAACACCCACTAGCGTCAGCCGTCCACACCAAAAATAAAATGAGCCCCTCAATAGGAGCTCATTCTTATAGTTCGATGGTCCATTACCGAAGGGTTGTTAGTCTCCGGTAAACTTCGTCATTCGTGAACCAAGAAATTCCTTATCCAGCAAAACCGTCAACCCGCCTCTACAGCTGGTAAACAAGGTCTTGCGTAAATTTACATTCCAAACGCCGCTGGTGTTTCCACAAGCCGTACTCATATAAACATCGTACACGCCTTCTTTAATATAAAATCGATAAACACCCGGATTTACCACAAAACTGTTGTGCTTATCGTTGGCGTTTACCATATCGATAACAATATCTCCGCCGGTGCGGTTACGGATGACGAGCAGTCTTTGTACTGGGGTCCTTGCCACAACAAGGCTGGTTGGAACCAACAAAGACAATAAAACAAGCAACAAAACCAATCGTTTCAATCGTTTCATATAGATCCTCCGTTTAATACCTTAATTGTAGAACGCCATTTTTGGAATGTCAACTTAAAGCATTTCTCGGAAAGATCTATCCGATTCGAGTGTTATGGAAAAGCCAACCCAGAAAATACTCATGGACGCTCCCATAATGACCTGTTTTTATGAGATTCTTCCAGGTCTCATCGGCATTACCGTGTTCTACTCCCTGCCCCCCATTGCCGCGATGGATGATCAACGAACATCAACTTATTGCTCAACCTTCAGAACGAACTTTACCCTACCCTATTCTGGTGAGAGCGATTCAACCTGAACCAGAATTAAAGGGTTTGTATCTTCTCAACGGTTCCACCTTCCCCAAATTATTTCTCGCAACCTCTTTTCCAACAAAAGATCGGTTTATCGGATCCTCATAATAAGGTTCTTGCGAGGCAAAAGCGGAAAATAAAAAGAACCCGCAGACTTTCTGCGGGTTCTAATTTGTCTGAAATAAGACAGGTATTAGGCGATTTCGATGACAGCGCCAGCTTCTTCAAGCTTCTTCTTGGCATCCATAGCGGCTTCTTTACCAACAGCGGAGAGAACTTTGCCGCCAGCGGTTTCAGCAAGGGCTTTGGCTTCGCCAAGACCGAGGCTGGTGAGGGTACGGATGACCTTAATGGTCTCGATCTTCTTGGGGCCGGCGTCTTTGATGACGACATCAAATTCGGTCTTTTCTTCAACGGGCTCAGCGGCGACGGCGGGGCCGGCGGCGGCTACAGCAACAGGTGCGGCAGCGGAAACGCCCCATTTTTCTTCGAGGGCCTTCACGAGTTCAGCGGCTTCCAATACGGAAAGAGCGCTTAAGGATTCAACTAATTTTTCAAGATTTGCAGCCATTTTTAAAATACTCCTAGTTTACAAGGTAAAGTTAATAATTTGTTTGAATTTGCCACCGGCAACCATTGCTCGGCAGCTTCAGGCTTAATTGTTGTATTTTGCCTGGATGACATAAGCAACGCTGCGAGCAGGTTCGGCCAAGGTGCGGACGAGTTTGCTGGCTGGAGCTTGCAAGGTGCCAAGAAGCTGGGCGCGGACAACGGGCAGTGGAGGAAGTTCGGCAAGCGCTTTAACTTGTGATACGCTAAGAGCCTGATTTCCAAGGAAACCACCTTTGATCTTGATCGCTTCCATTTTAGCGGTCGTCTCAGTAAGTGCTTTTGCGGTAGCAGCGGCATCTGAAAAGGCGATCGCAACGGCAGTACTATTCACCATCATATCAGCTGGGATGCTGAAGCCTTGTTCCGTAAATACTTTACGAGCGAAAGTATTCTTCATGATATGGAACTCAGCGCCAGTTTCACGCAGCTTTGTGCGGATAGCATCAAGCTGTTTCATGCTCACACCGGTGTATTCCACCATGATGAAAGCCTGGCCTTTTGTTACCCACTCGCTGTAGAGGTTTAGTACTTCTTGTTTCTTTTGTTTTGATAGAGCCAAAGTCGTTTTCTCCTTTCTTTAAAAGTCTTTGCCTGACAATCGCCAGGCAAAGACTTTGGGAGATCTCTCTCAGTCCTCACCTGGGCAGGGAATTAAGCCTTTCGGGATCTTCTCCCGATCAACACCGGCCGTCTTGGGCGAAGTCGATTGTCAGAATCAACAATACGAGTTCTTACTCGATATCGTGCATAGATTGAGCCGCATTGACATCAACCTTTACGCCAGGCCCCATTGTGGAGGCCAGGGTAATGCGGCGAATATAGGAACCTTTCGCGCCAGATGGTTTCGCCTTTTTAATGGCTTCCATAAGGACGGAGAAGTTCTCCAATAATTTTTCGGCGGGGAAGGAAACCTTACCAACCTGAACATGAATGTTAGCGGTCTTATCAAGACGGAATTCAACACGGCCAGCTTTGGCTTCGTTGATCGCCTTGGCGATGTCTTCGTTTCCAACAACGGTACCGGCTTTGGGGTTAGGCATTAAACCACGGGGGCCTAATACGCGGCCTAAACGGCCAACCTTACCCATCAACTCGGGGGTTGAAATGGCGACATCGAATTCGAGCCAACCACCAGCAACCTTGTTGAAGGTTTCATCATCATCCACAACCAAGTCCGCGCCAGCGGCACGAGCATTGGTTGCGCCTTCGCCCTGAGCAAAAACCGCAACGCGTACGGTCTTACCAAGGCCATTGGGCAGAACTACCACATCGCGAACCTGTTGGTCGGCCTGGCGAGGGTCGAGACCCATGCGCAGGTGAACTTCAACGGTTGAATCGAATTTGGTAACTGCTGTTTCACGTACCAGATCCATCGCAGCAGCGGGCTGGTAGTTTTCATCGCTATTGACCTTCGCCAATGCGGCTATATATTTTTTACCGTGTTTTGCCATTTATTCCTCCGTGGTTTTAACGGGCGCCTAAAAGGCACCCTCCCAGTCTAATTAGTCAACAATGGTCACGCCCATAGAGCGGGCAGTGCCTTCGATCTGTAACATAGCGCCGGCAAGATCAATGGCGTTCAGATCTTTCATCTTCACTTCAGCGATTTCGCGTACTTGCGCTTTGGTGAGTTTGCCAACCTTTTCCTTGTTAGGAACGCCAGAACCTTTTTCGATTCCTGCGGCCTTACGAATTAGGAAGGGGGCGGGGGAGGTCTTCAGAACAAATGTGAAGGAACCATCAGAATAAATACTGATCTCAGCGGGCAAAAGTTCGCCGGGGCGATTGCTTGTGCGGGCATTGTATTCCTTACAAAAGGCCATGATGTTAACACCATGGGAGGCCAAGGCTGGACCAACGGGGGGAGCCGGGTTAGCCTTACCAGCGTTAAGCTGGAGACGTACTACTGCTTTTAACTTCTTTGCCATTTATACTCCTTGCCGATCTATCGGCATCTTGCGCCACTTTCTAGGCGGCGCGTTGTGGTTTTAGCGGGTGAACAGGGGTCACCCTCCCAGAGCTACAGCCAACGGCTGACTAAGCTTTCTCAACCTGAAGGAAATCAAGCTCTACCGGTGTTTCGCGGCCAAAGAAACTGACCAAAACACGCACCTTGGTGCGTTCGGTATCGATCTCCGAAACAAGGCCGCGGAAATCGTTGAAAGGACCATCGACAATGCGGACCCTCTCGCCAAGCTTGAAATTCACCTTTATCGCCGGGGCATCTGCCTCCATGCGTTTGATGATCTGGTTTACTTCTTCCTGCCTCAATGGGGTGGGCTGATTGCCCATACCAACAAAGCCGGTAACACCAGGGGTGTTTCGTACAACAAACCAACTCTCTTCCGAGAGGATCATCTCTACTAATACATACCCAGGGAAGATGTGTCGCTTTACTTCTCTGCGTTTTCCATCTTTAACTTCAACCTCTTCTTGAATCGGGACGACCACATCAAAGATCTGGTCTTTCATACCCATTGATTCAATACGCTGTTCAAGATTATGGCTAACTTTATTTTCATAGCCCGAATAGCAATGAATTACGTACCAGGCACGTTCCCCGGTGGCCTCAACCAACTCATCAGCATTAAAGGCTTCTTTACTCACTTTTGGCTTTTTTACGACCGGTTCTTTTTCGCGGCCAACTTTATCAAAGTCTTTGGTGCTCATTTGAGCCTCAGCTTTCTAAAATAGTTATAAGCCTAATGCCAACTGCAAAAGCTTCTCACCAATCAGGTCGATCGTGCCAAGAAAAGCAGCCATACCGATCAAAACAACAACAACGATCGTTGTTAAATTAATGGCTTCCTCGCGGCTTGGCCAGTTAACTTTACGAAGCTCGCCAAGTGTTTCGCGATAGTAGGTTACGATTGGGTTATTCTTCTTATCAGCCATAATTACTCCTAATTTTTACGCCTAAAACGCCGCCTCAAATTTACCCCGGCCGGGGGAGACGGCGTTGTTGTATTCTTCAGGCAGGCCAGGCAGGAATTGAACCCACAACATCTCGTTTTGGAGACGAGTGCTCTGCCAATTGAGCTACTGGCCTAAGGAAAAACAAGGGCGCTTTTTGACGGCGCCCTTGCGCTTTACTTGGTTTCGCGGTGCGCTGTGTGTTTTCTACAGCGTGGGCAGAATTTTGACAATTCCATGCGCCCAGGATCATTACGACGATTCTTTTCGGTCGTGTAATTGCGTTCCTTGCAATCACCACACTGAAGTGTGACAACGGGGCGAACATCTTTCTTTTTTGATGCCATCTTATTTCCTAACTCTGGTTATTCTTATTCAATGATCTTGGTGATAACGCCAGCGCCAACGGTCAGGCCACCTTCGCGGATAGCGAATTTGGCGCCCTGTTCCAAAGCGACTGGTACGATCAACTCGACGGTAAGGTTGACGTTGTCACCAGGCATAACCATTTCT
>CAIRYE010000200.1 GCA_903882765.1 uncultured Anaerolineae bacterium | reverse complement strand
TGCTGCCGCTTTGGGTGCTTCTGTAAAACCCCAAACTGAGCTTTCCCCCGAAAATCGTTATGTCGTGATCTTTAAGGGGATCACCACCAACGCGGTAGGAGCTAATGCCATTTCCGCCATGCAAGCCAGCGGCGGTAAATTACTCTTCCGCTATAAAGCTGTACTCAATGGCTACGCTGCCGAACTCACCCCCGAGCAATTGGCGTTGGTCGAAGCGGATCCCTCGGTAAAGCAAGTTTTTGTGGATAGTATCGTTACACTCGATCCGGTCGATGAAAAACCAATGTTAACGCATTCGTACCTGGCTGAACCCATCAATACGCAATTCAACGTCACGTGGGGTCTCGATAGGCTTGATCAGCGCTACCAGCCAATGAACTTCGCTTATAGCTATCCCACCACTGCCTCCAATGTTCATGCCTACATCATCGATACCGGCATCAACGGCAAACACCCCGATTTTGAGGGTCGTGTTAGCGGCGGCGTAGACCTGATCGACGCGGCCAACAAAGCAAAAGACTGTAATGGCCATGGCACCCATGTTGCCGGAACCGTAGGCAGCAAGACCTATGGCGTTGCCAAAAAAGTTCAACTCCACCCTGTGCGAGTGTTAGATTGCGAAGGCTCCGGTTATTGGAGCGGTGTGGTAGCGGGCATCGATTGGGTTGCCATGAACCACAAATCGCCGGCTGTCGCCAACCTTAGCTTAGGCGGCGAATACGATGAATGGATCAACGACGCCATTGATAACGCCGTGGATTCTGGTGTAACCATGGTAGTAGCGGCCGGTAACGAATCGGATGACGCCTGCCTTTATTCCCCCGCCAGCGCAGCCTCGGCTATTACCGTAGGCGCTACGGATACCTGGGATTACCAAACAAGCTTTAGCAACTATGGCACCTGTGTAGACGTATACGCCCCAGGCGATGCCATTACATCCACCTCCAAAGATGGGTCGACCGCTGTTTACTCAGGCACGTCGATGGCTTCTCCTCATGTTGCCGGTTTGGCCGCGCTCTACCTGGGTATTTTCCCTGGCGCTAGCCCCGCTGATGTAGCTGGATACATCATTAATGATGCCACCCCCGGTTTGATCACCGATCTTGGTGTTGGCAGCCCCGATCTTTTGGCTTTTAGCATGGCCAATGCTCCTGTCTTTGCCCTTCCTATTTCGCCAAGCGGCACGGTAATGGGCAAGGTACAAGAAATGGAATGGGAAGAGGTTGTTGGCGCCACCCAGTATCGCATTAAGGTAATGAGCGGTGGTAGAACACTGGCTAACATGGTTACCCCCAGTGATTGCACCGATGGTTATTGTTACGCCATGATTGGCTCCTTCCCAACAGGAGGCAGCTACAAATGGAATGTAACGGCTTATGTTGCTGGCACCTGGCGAGAATCTGGCCCTTATGTTCAGTTCACCACAGTTTCATCCGGTAAGGCTTTTAATTCTAGCTTTAAGAATAACAGCAGTGGATGGAGCAAGGTAAATGGCAAGTGGGCACTTGGTGGCGGTTTCATGAATAATTTCGGCATCGGCGGCCAAATCACTTCTATGCAGAACACCGGCTACTATACCGATTTCACCTATGAAGTGCGCATGAAACGCGCTGAAACTTGCCTCTACGGATCCTGCTTACCCAACCTTATTTGGGTGCGCGGCGATAACTCCAGCTTTGATAATTTTTTTGGTTGGCGCGACGGCCTAATGCTGGCGTACTACAACGATGATTATTTCAAGGTCTGGTGGGTAGAAGATTTCGCCTGGATCCCATTGGATAGCGGTGATGTGGATACCAATGGGCAAGATTGGACCACCATGAATGTGGAAGTTTTGGGGGATGAAGACCTCTTCTCTATCCATGGTACCCCTGTAAGTGGTATGTCGGGTATGCC
>CAIRYE010000199.1 GCA_903882765.1 uncultured Anaerolineae bacterium | reverse complement strand
CCATCCAAGTCGATCACTTCGCCGGCGGTCGTCATCCGGTAATCAACCCGATCTTTGGCGCGAGGCTGCCGAAAAAAACTCTGCATATGAGTATGCCCCACCATCACCAGCTCCGCCATAACCGTATGCAGGATCATATCCGCGGCGTTTTCTGAGTGAACGTACCCCCAAATGGGATCGAGGGGAGAGCCATGTGCCAAAGAAATGTTAGTGAATTGGTCGCTTTTGGATTTGAGGGGTGTGAGAAAGGATACACTTTCCGGGCTGAGGATCGATCGCTGCCATTCGATGGCGATGCGTGATTCGTTATTGAAGTTCTCTAAGCTGATCACGGAAAGTGCCGCCAGGTCGTGATTTCCGGCGAGACAAGTAAGGTTGGAAAGACCCGCAAGCCGTTCGATCACGCCATTCGGATCTGGCCCGTAACCTATGATGTCGCCAAGGCACCACACTCTATCCACCTCACCAGCCGCTAAAAGCACGGCATCGAGGGCTTTCAGGTTCGCGTGGATATCGGAGCACACTAAAGTTTTCATTTTTTTAGGATCAGATGGATCGCTTGTTGAACGACGGTTTCGGCTACTTGCTCCTTGCTCATCAAGGGCAAGCTATCAAGAATGCCGTCGGGGAAGAGTAAGTTCACGCGGTTATCATCCACGCCAAAGCCGGCATCCGAAGCGGTAATGTCGTTCGCCACCACCAGATCCAACTTCTTTCTCGCCAATTTTTCTCTGGCGTTTTCTAACAAATTTTGCGATTCAGCGGCAAAACCTATCACCGCTTTAAGGTTTGGTAAGGTAGGGCGCAGCAGCGCTATGCGGGCAAGAATATCTTCGGTGGGGGTGAGCTGCACTTGGCCAAACCCATCCCGTTTTTTGATCTTTTGATCACTCACATTCACCGGCGTAAAATCCGCCACCGCCGCCGCCATGATCAAACCATGCGCGCCTTCGCGGGTTGCCTTTTCCACTTCCGCTAACATCTCGGCGGCCGTATCAACCTGTATCACCAGCATATTTTCGGGTTCGGGCAAACCGGTGGGATGGGTAATGAGAGTCACGGCAGCGCCGGCATCCACCGCCGCCTGCGCGATGGCGTAACCTTGCTTGCCTGAGGACCGGTTGGAGATGTACCGCACCGGATCGATCGCCTCGCGAGAACCGCCCGCCGTCACCACGATCTTCTTGCCCTTCAAAGGCCCATTCATTCCCAACGCGTGGCGAATGTGCCCCATCAGTTTGCTCGGTTCCATGAACCTGCCCTTGCCCGCCAACCCCGATGCCATTCGTCCATCTTCCGGGCCGGCAAACAGAACGCCGCGCTCCATCAAGGTAGCCACATTGGCAGCCGTAGCGGGTTTCTCATACATTCCAGCATCCATCGCCGGCGCGATCAAGATCGGGCATTGCGCGGCAAGCGCGGTAATGGTCAACAAATTATCGGCAAGGCCGTACGCGATCTTAGCGATGGTGTTGGCGGTGCAAGGCGCGATCACCAACAGATCTGCGCCATGGCCAAGGCCAACATGCAGAACATGGGCTTCACCACCCCAAAGGTCTTCTTCCTTATATACACCTTTTCCGGTAACGCTTTTAAAGGCCAGCGGGCTAACAAACTTCGCCGCCGCGCTGGTCATGATCACTTCAACATTTGCCCCGGCTTGGGTAAGCCGAGAAGCAAGGTCGATTGCCTTGTACACCGCGATAGAACCGGTGACGCCGAGAAGGATATTTTTGCCAGATAGGATGCTCATAGGTTTTTTTCCATTAATTACATTATACAACCGCCGCCTTAGCCCATACGCTCATCAAAAAAAGTGACAGTGTGATCGATGAAGGTATCGTAATCAAATTGGAAGCGTGCCGAAAAGCGACGGTCCTGCTTGAGCCATGGAAGGAAAATGGCGTCAGACGGCCATAAATTGAGCTGGCCAACTTGCTCGTCCGGGATCCACTTCAAATCCCCTTCAGGCGGGTTGTCCATCAGCTCGCCCTCAAAATCCTCCGAGGAGTACACCCACACATACCAGTCATCATTGTTGAAGCCGGCAAAAAGCAGCAAGCCATGGTAATGCAGCGACCGCAAGCGCAAGCCCGATTCCTCGTTAACCTCGCGTATCACGCATTGCTCCGGCGTTTCGCCCTTCTCAAATTTACCCCCCAACCCATTCCACTTGCCCTCGTGAAAATCGTTTTGCTTTTTTACACGATGCAGCATTAGTGTGTGGTCATCTTTTTTTACATAACAAAGGGTGGCAAGGATCATATGCGCTCCATAAGGAATTTAATTGTACTAAATTAAACCCCCTATCGACCATAATTTAGGCAAAATACGAGATTCGTTGAAAATTGACCAATCGTTGGTAAAATTCATTAACAACAATAAATTTTTTCCCGGGAGAACGCTATGCCAACTGCATCTGAAGATATTCTTGCTATTATCCTTGGTGGGGGTCGTGGAACACGGCTGTATCCTTTAACGAAGCTGCGCGCTAAACCGGCCGTGCCCATCGCCGGCAAGTATCGCCTCATCGATATTCCGATCAGTAACTGCATCAACTCCGGCATCTACCGCATCGCCGTCCTAACCCAATTTCACTCCGTCTCCCTCAACAGGCACATCACCCGCACCTATCGATTCGATAACTTTCACACCGGCTGGGTGCAAATTTTAGCCGCCGAACAAACCCTGCAAAGCGAAGACTGGTACCAAGGAACCGCCGATGCCGTTCGCAAACAGATCCGCGAGATCATCGCCGCCGATTCAGCCTACACCCTCATCCTTGCCGGCGACCACCTGTATAGGATGGATTACGAAGCCATGGCGAAGTTCCACTGGGAGCACGACGCCGATATCACCGTAGGCGTTCACCCGGTTCCCCGCCACGAAGTTTCGGGCTTGGGCATCCTCAAGGTATCCGAAGACCGCCATATCTCCGCCTTCGTTGAAAAACCCAAAGACGCCGTCACCCAAGACCAGCTGGTAAGCCGTGATGACCCCGAGCGGCCCTTCCTCGCCTCGATGGGCATTTACATGTTCAAAACATCCGTGCTCATCGATCTTCTCACCAACTATCCCGATTACGATGACTTCGGCAAAGATGTCATCCCCAATTCCATCCGTACCCACGCCGTCTTCGGCTACGATTTTGATGATTATTGGCAAGACATCGGAACCATCCGCTCTTTCTACGAAACCAACCTTGCCCTCGCCCGCAAAGACTCCCCCTTCAACTTCTTCGACCCCGAAAGGCCCATCTACACCCACCCGCGCAACCTGCCCGGCACGGTCATCGAGGACAGCGTTTTAGTAGATGTTCAGCTATGCGAAGGCAGCCGCATCAGCAAAGCCAAGGTCATCAACTCCACCATCGGCTTGCGCAGCCAGATCGGCAGCGGCTCCATCGTCAAAGACACCATTATGATGGGCGCCGACCACTACTCCCGCCCCTGGATCACCGAAAACGATATTCAGATCGGCATCGGCCAAAACTGCGATATCGAAGGCGCCATCCTCGATAAAAACGTCCGCATCGGCGATAACGTCGTCATCAAACCCTTCCCCCTTGGCACCGACCTCGACGCCGGCACTTGGGTCGTACAAGATGGCATCGTGGTCATCCCCAAAGACACCATCATCCTTCCAAACACCCGCATAGTTCCATAAGAGCTAAAAAAATAAAAATAAAAAAGGATGTCCGAAAATTTCTCGGACATCCTATTTTTTATCTTACGAAGTTAGCTTAGAAGCCGGCCACAGAAAACCCGCCAGCGTTCGATTCGCCGCCGCTGTTATCATCATTGCTTTCGTCTTCATCGCTGTCGTCACTATCGTCACTACCAGAGCTATTGTCGTCACCAGCGGGATCATCATCACCAATGCCATTGTCGTCACCAGCGGGGTCGTCATCACCGATGCCGTTGTCGTCACCGGCAGGATCATCATCACCAATGCCATTGTCGTCACCAGCGGGATCATCATCACCCATGCCATGGTCATCCATGCTGTCATCATCGTCATAGAAGGCGAAGTCAGAATCATCATCTATTTTAATATCATCTGAACCAAGAACATCTTTGATTTGGTCGTGATATTGGTCAAGCAAATTATCAACCGCTTTGGGGTCGGTCATATCAATGGTAGCCAGATCAGCAACCAAGGCATCCGCCAAGCCAGCCTTACCGGCAAGGGCATAGAAGATGGGATCGATGCTGTTCAATTCGGCTTTGGCAACAATATCAGAGATAGCGGTCCAATCCAAACCAAATTCGCAGGAAAGTTCCTCGAGCACATCGGGGTCAGCGCCGCCATTGGCGATAAGATCAGCAGCTACGGCGTTTTGGGCTAAGGCCTGCTCACAAGCATCATCGCTGCTGCTATCATCCACACCATCAACAGAATCATCGCTGCCATTAAAAATGGAATCATCGAGCCCAAAGGTAAGCGTGCCATCGGCAGCCACGGTACCGTGGATCTCGATCGCCGCGCCAACACTCAGTGAAGCGATCTGGGTTGCGCTAACCGGAATATAGTAAGTGGTGCCATCCGCTCCAAGAACGGTGACAACACCCAATTCGGTGTTCACTTCGGTAATGGTGCCATGCTGATCGAAACCAACACCAGATTGCGCAAACGCGGTTGATAGTGGGGTAAACCCAGCAACTACCAACATCATCACTGCAACAACTACGATCACGGACTTAATTTGTTTTGATATCATATTGCTACTCCTAATAGTATAAAATTTGGTTTTATATTCTAATTACTACCTTATTAGTCGCATTAAGAATAAATAAGTTACGCCCAAAATTACCAATTTTCAAAACTCATTTCCAACCCCATTACAATCGGATTTAACAAATTTCAAATATTTCTCGCTTAGAATTAATTCATCAGATAATTAGTTCGGTTTTCAATAGGTGCTTATTT
>CAIRYE010000198.1 GCA_903882765.1 uncultured Anaerolineae bacterium | reverse complement strand
GTCCCATGCTTACTTATAGGCTTACTTCAAGAAGAAATATTCAATCCTTTGAAGTGCCTTGTCCCGTTCCAGAGGAAGGCCAACAACTTCTAAAAATCACATCTGTTGGGATTTGCGGTTCCGATCTGCATTGGTTTTCGGAAGGTGAAATTGGTGACGCTACTTTAAAAAATCCGTTGGTATTAGGCCACGAATTCGCGGCTATTACGCAAGACGGAATTCGCGTAGCTGTAGATCCTTCATCACCTTGTTTGCGTTGTGAAGTGTGCCAAAAAGGGCATCCTAACTTATGCCCCAACGTTCGTTTCGCAGGTCATGGTTCGATTGACGGAGCCCTTCGAGAATGGATGGCTTGGGATCGAAATTGTTTTTTCCCAATCCCCGACGCTATGTCGAACGAGGACGCTGCCATGCTTGAACCACTTGGCGTAGCGATTCACGCTGTGGATTTGGCGCATCTAAAAATTGGCATGACTGTAGCGATTTTTGGAAGCGGCCCAATCGGTTTGCTCATTTTGCAATTAGTGAAATTATCAGGGGCTATACCGGTTCTTGTTACGGATCGGTTGCAGCACAGAACCGAAAGCGCACTTCAATTTGGCGCTGATCAAAGCGTTATGGTATCTACTTCTCTTGATAGATCCGTTTTGCGGGAACTGATAGGGACGCGCGGGGTGGATGTAGCTTTTGAAGTTGCGGGTGATCAATGCGCCGTGGATGACGCTTTCGAAGCTGTTACCTTAGGCGGAAAAGTTGTACTGGTTGGTATTCCTGAGGATGACCATACCCACTTTTCGGCATCCGTAGCGAGACGAAAAGGCGTAACGATCAAAATGGTTCGACGTATGAAATTTACCTATCCTAGAGCGATCGATCTTGTTTCGATGGGATCGGTAGATGTGAGATCCCTAATTACGCATCGATTTCCCTTAGCCCAAACCCAACAAGCGTTTGAAACAGCGGAACGTCGAGATGGTTTGAAAGTCATAATTAATATTTAATATCCGGAGGATAGCATGGCAAAATACACAATTGGCGTAGATTTCGGGACTGAAAGTGGCCGGGCGGTATTGGTGGATGTTTCAAATGGCAAGGAAATGGCTACAAGTGTCCATCCATATCTCAATAGCGTTATTGACGAATTTTTGCCGGGCGGCAAAATTCGTCTTGAGCCGGATTGGGCTTTACAAGACCCCAATGATTATTTAGAAGTTTTCAAAAAAACAATTCCGGAAGTTCTAAAAAGCAGCGGCGTGAACCCCTCGGACGTGATCGGTTTAGGCGTCGATTTTACAGCCTGCACCATGCTTCCAACAAAATCAGACGGCACCCCTTTGTGTTTTCTTCCCGAATGGCGAGAAAACCCTCACTCCTGGGTGAAATTGTGGAAACACCACTCTGCCCAGCCAGAAGCGGATAGGATCAACGAAACCGCGAAAAAGATGGGGGAGGATTGGTTAGAACGGTATGGCGGAAAGATCTCATCGGAATGGTTTTTTTCCAAAACGTTACAAATCATTGAGGAGGCGCCCGAAATTTACGCAGCCGCCGATCGTTTATTGGAAGCTACCGATTGGGTAGTTTGGCAGCTTACCGGGGTAGAAACCAGAAATTCATGCACCGCTGGTTACAAAGCAATGTGGTCAAAAAAGGAAGGGTATCCTTCAAAAAAGTACTTCGAAGCGTTAAATCCAAAATTATCGAATGTGGTGGCTGAAAAGCTCTCCAGCGAAGTTTCACCGATCGGCGGAAAAGCAGGACAATTAACCAAGCTCGCCGCGCAGTGGACCGGCCTCAAAGAAGGCACAGCTGTAGCGGTTGCGAACGTTGACGCTCACGTAGCGGTACCAGCTACTACCGTAGCCGAACCTGGCCGCATGGTGATGATCATGGGTACAAGCACTTGCCATATGGTTCTTGGCAAAGAAGAGCATTTGGTTCCGGGTATTTGCGGGTATGTTGAAGATGGCATTCTGCCAGGATTATTTGGGTATGAAGCTGGCCAATCCTGCGTGGGCGATCATTTTGCCTGGTTCGTTGAAAATTGCGTGCCAGGTTCTTACGAGCGTGAAGCACAATCGAAAGGTATCAGCATTCACCAACTATTAGAAGAAAAAGCCGCTAAGTTGAAACCAGGCGAAAGCGGATTGATTGCCTTGGATTGGTGGAATGGGAATCGTTCGGTTTTGGTGGATGTTGACCTTACCGGATTGTTACTTGGCGCTACATTGCTTACAAAACCAGAAGAGATCTACCGAGCTTTGATCGAAGCGACCGCTTACGGTACACGTGTGATCATCGAAACGTTAGAAGCAAATGGTGTTCCGGTTTGGGAATTGGTCGCGGCGGGCGGATTACCAGAAAAAAACGCGCTATTAATGCAAATCTATGCTGATATCACTGGACGCGAATTCAAGCTTGCCGGATCCAATCAGACTCCAGCACTTGGCTCAGCTATGTTCGGGGCAGTCGCAGCCGGAAAAGAAAATGGCGGCTTCGATAGTATTTACGATGCCGCACCGGTGATGGGAAAGATCAAAGACAAATCCTTCAAACCTAATCTCGAAGCAAAGTTTGTTTACGACAAATTATTCGCGGAGTATATGCTGCTGCACGATACGTTTGGCAGAGGTGAAAATGATGTTATGAAAAGGCTCAAGACCATAAAGGCAGAAGCACGAAAAAGTTGACCTGAATTGTAGAAATTTTTGTAAGGAATATGGAGTAAGAAATGCTTGAAAATTTTAAAAAAGAACTCGTTGAGTTACACCAAGAATTGCCGAAAAATGATCTTGTACGTTGGACCGGCGGAAATGTATCTGCCAGAGATCCAAAAACCGGATTGGTGGTAATAAAAGCGAGCGGCATCCGATTTGAGGACATGAAGCCAAAACATATGGTGGTATTAGACATGGAAGGTAAGATGGTGGAAGGTGATTTCAAGCCATCTTCTGATGTATACAGCCATATCTATATATATAAACACCGTCCCGATGTTAATGGGGTGGTGCATACACACTCGCGTTATGCCACTGCTTTCGCGGCCGTCGGAAAATCCATTCCATGTGTTCTCACCGCGATGGGCGACGAATTTGGCGGGCCGATCCCTTGTGGCGGATTTGCCCTGATCGGCGATGAGGCGATCGGAAAAGTAGTGATCGAGAGTATTGGCAAATCGCCCTCAGTTTTATTGAAAAGTCACGGTGTTTTCGCGGTTGGAAAAACTGCGGAAGCCGCCGTAAAAGCCGCTGTAATGACCGAAGATGTTGCGGCAACCGTTTGGTTGGCAATGCAAATTGGCACCCCTGAAAGTATTCCGCAGGAAGATGTGGATAAGCTGCATTACCGCTATACCAACGTGTATGGACAGTAACATCCAATTTACAAAATTTTTATAACTAGCTAATTAAGGAGAATTACAAATGATCGACTTAAAAAAATATGAAATTTGGTTTGTAACTGGCAGCCAACACCTATACGGACCTAAAACGCTCGAAACCGTTGCCGAACATTCCCGTGAAATTGTAGCCGCGCTTAGCGCTTCCACCAAAATGCCAGTGAAGGTTGTTTTCAAACCTGTTTTAACTACTCCAGAAGCGATCCTTCAGCTTTCTCTCGACGCGAATTCATCGCCAGCCTGTATAGGTCTGATCACTTGGATGCACACATTTTCGCCCGCGAAAATGTGGATCGGTGGGCTAACTCGCCTCACAAAACCATTTGCCCACCTTCATACCCAATACAATCGTGAAATTCCTTGGTCTGAGATCGATATGAATTTTATGAACCTCAACCAAGCCGCCCATGGAGATCGTGAATTTGGCTTTATTGGAAGCCGATTACGTTTGGAACGCAAAGTTGTGGTTGGTCACTGGCAGGATGAACAAGTCATTACCGAACTCTCTGGCTGGGCTCGCGCCGCTTGCGCATGGGCCGATTGGCAAGGTTCAAAACTGGCTCGTTTCGGTGATAATATGCGCGATGTGGCCGTAACCGAAGGCGATAAAGTTCAGGCGCAGATCCAATTTGGTTATGATGTATATGGCTACGGTGTTGGTGATTTAGTAAAGGTCGTAAACGACGCCAGTGAAACTGAAGTGAATAAAATGGTCCAAGCTTATTTGGATGAATACGATGTTGCTGCCCCCCTACTGCCTGGCGGCGAAAAACACGCATCCCTAAAAGAAGGCGCTCGAATTGAAGTAGGGATGAGGAACTTTCTCGAGGCTGGAAATTTTACAGCATTCACAACAACCTTTGAAGATCTGCACGGACTTAGCCAATTACCAGGCTTGGCAGTTCAGCGATTAATGCGTGATGGCTACGGCTTTGGCGCGGAAGGTGATTGGAAAACCTCCGCGCTGGTTCGTGCCATGAAAGTGATGTCGCAAGGGCTAAAAGGTGGTGTATCTTTTATGGAGGATTACACCTATCACTTTAGCGCTTCCGGTGACAAAGTTCTCGGAGCCCATATGCTCGAGATT
>CAIRYE010000197.1 GCA_903882765.1 uncultured Anaerolineae bacterium | reverse complement strand
TTGATCGCCAACGGATAGATATGCGCTTCCATCATATCCTGGAAAAAATGCGTTCCAAATGAAGGATCGGGGGATGTTCCAACTTCCCGTCCTGATAACTCTATTAGCGCGTTCGAGTTGTAAATATCCCCATACGAAACATGAACCCCCAGATCGGGCGTCGATGTTCCCCAGCGGCCAGGGCCGATGCAGATAAATTCTTCGTCTTTTAAGAGAAGGTTAATTTGACCAATGGCGCGTTCAAAACGCGTCCTATCCGCTTGGGTCGGAATCGTAAAATATTCTTCGGGAACGACAAAAAGAACATAACGGATATTTGGGACACAGCCATTTGGAACCATTTTGTGGCTGGAAAAAATAATATCTTCTTCCCGTAGATCATCTGGAATGGATACCTGCTCTTCATCGTCAGCGATTCTGCTTTGGGGGCGGCATTGTAGCAGCGTGATATTTACGCCTGGATTCATCGATAACGGGTCTGTTACTTCAACAGTAAATTCAGTATCTACCGGGTTTTTGTACACTCTTTCTAAAGTCGCGAGTGCTTCCCTCATAGTTTTGGCGAAAGGTGTTCTTTTCAGCAGCTCATCAAAGGTGACCACCATATCATTGATATCCGCCGTGCTGGTTCGTATCGATGTCAGGTAATCGCCTTCATCAACTTGGGCTATGTATCTCAGTGCGGGGTAACGTGGATTGAGCACTTCCGTGATCGGTTTGCTTACAAAAGCATTATTCTCAAGATCGATCATATCGACAAATTTTTGCGAGTAAAGTTTGATCAACTTGGTAGACGCGGCGGGGTGCAGCAGCGGATGGCTAAGCGCAACCAATCGTGGGTGGTCGTTGCCATAATTATCCACCGCGCGGGTACCCAAACCAAATACCAGACGTACGAAGCCCTCTTCCCGCTTAATTTGCGGAGACCATCGATACAAATTTCGGCTAAAGGCCACACCAGCAGCTTGCGGGTAGAAGTATTTTCCGTATTTTTCGCCCTGTACTGCCTGAATAAGAATAGCGATACGTTCGTCGTAATCTTCCAACCCCTTGTGGTTACGGTAAAGCAACGCGTTCGGGTTCAGCGCGCTAGCGTAGATCTTCGCGATCGCTTGGCACAAAAACTCAAGGTTTTCGTCCACAGTCCCTTGGTTGGGGCAAAAAAAGCTGTCGTATTTTCCGGCAAAAGAGGTTCCAAAATTATCTTCCAGTAAGCTAGAAGAGCGGCAGATGATCGGTAATCCATCAAACTCTTCCACGATCGTGCGCAGCCGTTCTTTGATATCGCGCGGGAAGGTGCCGTTGACAAACTCGTTGTAAATAATGGGATATTCAGCGCGAATCTGGGCTTCATTCTTGTATTTTTGGTCATTCCAGTGGAACAAGCCATTGTTCGACATAAACGTGTAAAAAACGTCGGATGCGAGGAAATAGGAACTGGGGACATTGATGTGCAGTTTCACATCATCTGGCGCTAATTCGGTAAGAATGCGGTAAGCCAACATCATTCCCGCCGCTTTACCGCCGATCTTCCCATAACCAATTTTGCGCTGCCTGATCTCATCGAGGTCTTTGACCGTGAACCAACGACGGGCAAGTTTGAGATAAGCAAGATGATCGCTGATCATGGTTCTGATCAATACAACTTTGATCTCTTTTAGCCTCGCTTCATGTTCTTTTCGCTTTTCAGGGGGCATATGCTCGATCATCTCAGCCTGCTCAAAGAGCATATCTTGCGGGGCAAGCTCGGGGTTGAAGGTGATCATATTGGGCGTTTCGCCGCGCTCGCCAACTGTACCCCTTACGATGTTTTCAAACTCCTCATAGGGGAGATTGTAGGCAAAATAAAAATCTGTTAGAGAATCTCGAACCCGTTCACGACGTAACTCCCAGGTATCAAAATTTTCTTCGCCAAAGGGGTCATGCAACCCTTCCCGTATTTGTGACTCAACGGCTTTTTTTCGAACCTCTTCCTCAAATACATCAACAAGAATGATGCCTCGCGTAAAAAGGATGGAGCGCATTTTTTCCCGTATCCGCGAAGAAAGGATCGGGTATTGGGTGATAGCAAGGCTGATAGAAAGAACGCGGTCGGATGAGTGGGAGGATAATTTCATAAGAGGGTTTGCGCTGATAGAAGAAACGTCGGATGGGTTCCGACGTTTCTTTTGATTGAATGGTGTGTTTGCTAGCCTAAATGCATTGGCATGATGACGTGGAGGAAGTCATCATCCCCAACCGGTTTGATAACACCGGGCGCGTTTTGGGCTGAGGTCTCTATCGCGACGTTGGGTGTTTTTACTACCTCTAAAACTTCGCGGAGATATTTTACATTGAAGGCGATCAATTGCGGTCCCCCATCCACGGTAGCTTCAACAATGGTTTCGTTCTTGCCAGTGCCTTCACTTTGGGCTGAGATCTCAACTTCAGCGGGGGTTAGCTCGCCTTTAGTGCGGATATCAAGCCTGACAACATTGGTACCTTCGCGGGCAAAAATTTCAGCCTGTTTACAAGCCTTGAGTAAAGACGCGGTAGGTAGTAACGTTCGAGATTTAAAGGAGCGTGGAATGATCTGCTGGTAATCAGGAAATGTTCCATCGATCAATTGGGAGGTAAGCTCAACATCTTTCACACGGAAGACAACCTGGCCTCTTCCTTTTGGAAGCACCATTTGGATCGGGTCTTCGGTGTTGGATGCTATACGCGCTAAGTTTTGCAAGGCTTTTGAAGGAATAATGACGCTGATCGGGCTCGTTACTGGGGTAGATAAAGTGGCAGTGCGAACCGACAAACGGAAGCCATCCGCGGCAGCCATCGTAACGGTATCGCCATCTACTTTCAGTAAAACACCCATCAATACAGGTCGAGCTTCATCTGATGAGGCCGCAAAGGCTACCTGCCCCACCATATCGCGAAAATCAACAACGTTCAAGAAGATCGCGTCATTAAAATCGGGAACAGGTAGCGGAGGAAACTCTTGGGCATCGATGCATTTAACATCATTGGTGGACGAACCGGAACGTATGTTTAATAGGAGAGTATCGGTGTTAAGAGAAAGGTTAACCTTGGAATCAGGAAGCGTCCCTATCAACTCCGCGAATGTTTTGAATGGGACCGTTGTGGATCCTTCTTCTTCGATCTTTGCGCCGATCCAACAAGTGATACCCAATTCAAGATCAGTGGCTGATAAACGTATCCTGCCTTCATCAGTGGCGAGTAATACATTGCCAAGAACTTGAAGGACATTGCGTGATTGAATGGCGGGGTGAACAATACTAAGGCCACGGTTCAGTGTTTCTTGAAGTACTTCAACTTTCATACTGATTCTCCTATTAAAAATCCAGCCTTTTAATATATTAATTTTACTTCAGATTCCAAAATTATTAAAAACAATGTTTGACAGCTGAACCCACGGAGTGTATACTATAGACAACAAAGGAGGAATAATGAGGAACCAAATAAACCTTTCACCACGGTTTCGAGAGATCGTTATCGGCATAAGCTATGGAAAGACCCGGAAGCAGATCGCCTACGAAACAGGTCTTAGCCTAAATACGATCAAGACTTATATAACGAGGCTGTATCAAAAATTGGGGGCAGTAAATGCTCCCGAGGCGGTTCGAATCGTTTTCGAAAACAAATTGATCCCCCAGGAATAGGTATTAAAATGGTGACCCGTGGAATGAGGGGGGCATCCCACGGGTCACCGAAACGTATTATACCGCAAATACTAATATTGAATAGGGGTACATTAGTACTGTGTTTGGATATCTTTTAATCTGCAACAATACTTATGAGTGCCCCAAATAAGACCAGCAGTAGTTGAAAACCAAACCACGCGGCGGCAACATAGGCTAATATCTGCCACGTTTTTGAAACACCTATTTGTTTTATGGGCTTGTTGTCGTTGATGCTGTTGATGTTATTCAATACTTCTTTAGGGTCAAAAGTTGTAATGCCAACCCAGTTGAATCCTGAAATGGGGTTTGGAATGATAAATTTATTCCCTGCCCATTGGCTCACCTTTTCCCAAACTGTCGGCTTCAACAAGTACGAAGCTGGTAGGATAAGCAGGTCTTCCTCGGTTCCGTTTTTAGGGATGCCGGTTTCATCGATAAGCCTCATGGGCGAAATCCCTAATTTGGATTTATTCATTTCGACAGAGATCAATTCAAAGTAATTGGTGGAGTTATTTTCTAAAACATATATTTTTTTGATCTTCTCTTCTAAGAGGTCGGACTGCTTTGCGAAAGCCCCATCTTGTTTTAAAGCGCCTAGATGGTAAATAAGGAATACCACAAAAATAATCAGCAGGGACAAGTCGTTTAAGGTCGTTGGAATAAAGCTAGAGTCCATATGGTCGAGGACCCCAAACAAAACTGTGTTCACCAATGTAATAGCAGAAACCATGCCGCCGATAACGCTGCCGAAAACCGCTATATATAAATATGATCGGCGAATGATCGATCTTCTCGCTTCAACCCCAATTTGCGAGTCAAGCGCGGCTTCTTCTTGCGAAGTCCTCCAAACCAACATCCATAACGGTAAGGATGTAAGCAAGATGGCAATTGAAGCTGATAGATTTTTCCGTAATACATCACCCCAAATGATATTGCCTGTGCTGATATTGATCATAAAGCTTGCCAACATCGCGATTCCAGCGATCAATGCCGCCAATCCCATCAGGGACAATAAATAGTTGTGTAATCGAAGCAGGGCACGCTTTTGTCCATCTTCATATCGCGAGACCACCTCAATGTGAAACCACTTCCCATAATAAAACCAAACGATTCCTAACGACACCGCTACCGAAACCGGATTACCCACTCTAGATAAAAGTTGCAGCGCGGAAACATCCTCGCCCAATAACTTCATCACGATCTGGTAAGCGGTAATGCTCGACATAGTCAAAACTGTTATTACACCAAACAAGGATAATATAAACAACAAGATCAAGCGGATCACTGATCGTTCTTCGGTGGCATTCTGATCGATTGCCTGGCGATGCTGCCAAGAATAAACCCATAACGGAGTCCCGATGATGCACATCGATAAACCGTTGATGAAATACTCCTTCCCTGCTGGCCCTATGATGATACCCGGCTGGTAAAACAGGAAACGAATGATTTCCTGAATTCCAAACAAGGTTAGGAAGAGTGAATACACCACCCAAATATATCCATAAAGTTGATATGTTTCTTTGAAGCAACTTTCCTGGATTTTGTCATGCAATTTGGTTTTTAAAATCCTGTAAAAATAGACAGCCGCCAGCAAATTAAGCCCGATCGCGATCAAGTTATCGATCGTAGATTGTTCTCCGCCTACAAAAGAAAAATAGGAATTGATACCGGTTGCAAGAATTAAATTTCTATTCACCAAGGCTAGTAAGTTTTGGGCAACGGGTATAAGGGTAGCTAACAACGCTGTATATAGGAAAACCCCTCGAATGACCGAGGAATATTCTTCAAGATCCTCCGAGGAGTGTTGAGCCCAATACCAATGCAATCCAAAGATTGGGATTCCAACCAAGATCAAAGATAGCGCGCTCGCGAGTGTGTCTGCGCCAACCAATAATCCCGATGAAAAAATAGTTCTCAACAGCCCGATCAAACCCCAAATGACTACCTCGAGGCTTATGATCGTTACCAAATAAATATAAATACGACGGACGCTCTTCATAGATTATCCATTCTTACTGCTTGTACTGCATGTCTGTATACCAGTCATAAGCCCAGACTGTGTACGGTAATTGGTTGATCTTCCATACACCATTCTGTTTCACTAATTGGCCATATTCAGTATTTCTGTACCCGCCCGAAAATGGATCGCCGGGATTGAAAATGATCCCAAACTCCACACTAGCGGTCGTTTCAGATAATTCGGCTTTCCCGATTTCCAAACCAGCGCTCGCGGGATCTACTGAATGATTTATGAACGCGGTCTTGAAGTTTTCAAAAGTTGGCTTATTTGGAAGATCAGCCAAGTGTGAATACGCCTTCTCGTAATCTTTCTTATGCACTGCAACCACATAATTCGTAACAATATCACTTGGCTCCGAGCCATCC
>CAIRYE010000196.1 GCA_903882765.1 uncultured Anaerolineae bacterium | reverse complement strand
GTATTGTTGTTCACAGAACTCAATCGATTTAATTTGGGAAAAACTTAGGTGGGGAATCTGATGGGCTCTTAGCTGTTCGGCAAAACCATCGCTATTTTTTTCTATATGCCCAATGATAGATTCAATTTCTGCAAACGCGTCAGAAAAAATGTAGTTGGGCATAAGAGTAAGAGAGAAAATTAAATCTTCTCGAACCCAATCGATTCAAGGTAGTTGTATGTGGGTGTGTAATACTTAGGAGATCTGGTGGGGTCTTCTTCATCTCCCTCTGGGACGACGATGACCATGCCTTGCCTTGCTCTGGTCAATAAAACTCGGTAAGCATTTTTTAAGTAATTTTTTCGTTCTTCCTTGTTGATATTATTCCATTTTTCGCCAACAAAGGATTTGTATTCCCAATCGTTCTTTGCGAATCTCAAATCAGCATCCCAAACCAAACAGGTCCAATCCAATTCCAGCCCTTGAATTTGGAATTCAGTTGCTACATCTTCTAGATAGTATGATGATCGGACATCGGATTTGCCATCTAGAAACCAATGGATTGGATCGATGGTCGCTCGAACATCTACCGCTAATGGTTTTAGCCGAATAGCCTGAGAAGAAACCACCATCCCATAACGCTCAGTTCCACGAGCTTTTTCCCGAATCCACTTTTTTGCTTTGACCAAATCTCGGGTGAGGACAATTGGGTAAGCCTTATTAATCTCTTGAAGTGTCTTTGTCGCATTGGAACCTTCAAGGTCGAGGATTTGTTTGACCAATAGCGAGACGTTCTCGGCGCGGAAGGAGCGCATTGATGTGGCGAGATGCAATTCGCTTTTCATGTTGAAACGCAAGGTGGGCAAGTAGCGATTAATGTCCTCCTTGGCACGATATTCGGAATCGGTGAGGTTCGGTGAGATGTAGATTTGCCATTCTCTAAAGGACCGGTCGATGGCGCGAATCCACTCGCCAATGCCCGCCTCACCAACGTTGATTTCTTGCCCGCCTCCCACGAGGCAGATGATGACTGCCCAGTCTTTATGGCGGTCCATACACGAGATGAGAAATTCTGGCTCAGATTGGTTGAAGTTAGGGAAGCCTTTTTTGCGGCGCATAAAGTTGGATGTTTGTTCAAGGTTCCAGGCGCGTTGGGCTTCATCGAATAATACAACATGTTCGTTGGGTGGGTTAACTTGATCTACCAAGGATTCGTCACGGAAGTTGTGGACGTTCTGGATGAAGGCCTTTACCTCACTACGGGCAATGCCTTTTTTGAGTGTGATTCCTTTGGCCTTTTCCACATCCACCTTATCTCTGGCAAGTGCTTCGCGAAGGATATCCACCAATGGACCATTGCCTGAGAGGAATACGCTATATGTTTCGGTTTTACTATCAATGTGGGTGGTGGCTACGTTGAGGCCAACGAGTGTTTTGCCTGCACCCGGAACACCGGTAACAAAACAGATCGATTTCTTGTGATTTTCGCGGGCATCTTTTATGATTTCGTCGATGCTTTGGGTAGTCTGAGTTAGATTGATCGCGCCAGCATCATTACGTGAAATGTCGGCTACTGAATGCCCTCGATAGAGTGCCATCGCAGCCTCTACAATCGTTGGCGTAGGGCTGTATCGTCCCGTTTCCCAATTCCCAGGGTCAATGGTTCGACCATGGATAAAATTTAATATCGTTCGTAAAGCCTGATGGATGGAGCTGGCATTACTACGAAGAGGGCTGATGACTTGATCATCGTACTGCTCAACTTCAAAATGTATTTCACTTTGAGGGACGCTTGTGGAAACCAGAATTGGCGCGATGGTAAGATCGTGGCTGGTTTCGTGGAAGTTTTTTAAATCGAGTGCGTAATCCATTACTTGATCGATGGCGTAAACTGGAAAGGTTTTTTCACCCACCTTGAACTCGAGGAGAAATAAGACCGATCCGATGATACAGACCACATCGATACGCTTTCCCATTCGAGGGATGGAATATTCAAAGTAAAGCGAACCTTCGAACCCTACCAGTTCTTTTTTCAGGATTACTATTTGTTCTAACCAGGCGTCACGCTGGGTAAGTTCAAGCGAGAAGGCGTTTGCCTTCGACAATTCACCGAGGATGTTGTTTTCATCGGCGGTAAGGAAGTTTTGGATTGTGGAAGAGTAGTAATATCGATTCATCATGACCCTACGCTAAATAAAAAAGTTTAGCATCCTATGATATCCATTATAAGGGGTTTATCACCGGAGGATTGGATACTTTTAAACTGGATATCAAGGATCATAGCTTGCGAAACCGTGAGCTTATGGTGGTGGTTCGGTATAGAATGGTTGGGTTGGATACCTTTTGGCAAAATGATCGGGAAAGAAGGGGTTCCATACAATAGGGTCGGCCACAGACGCGCGAGGAATAGTACCATCCGGTGTTGATTTTTGGGGATTTTGTACTACTATTTAACAAACTCAACCCATTCTTCGC
>CAIRYE010000195.1 GCA_903882765.1 uncultured Anaerolineae bacterium | reverse complement strand
TTGGGAAAAGCGCAAGTGGGGTTGGGAATGGGCGGGGTCACGCGAAGAATGTAAAGGAAGAGCTTGTTTCACACAAAGGCACGGAGGTCACTAAGAAGAGCTTTTTAATGGGAAGATCAGATGCGGGGGTCAGGCTAAGGGATAGAGTTGGCAAACGAAGGAGCAAGGGCGGGTTGGCTAGCGCCAACAGGTTTCGTCGTGCCGAAACCCTACGAAAGGCTTTGCTTTGGGGTTGTGCGTGGATTTTGATTTTTGAGGAGTGGAAGGAGAAAGAGCGGGTTGGCTGGCGCCAACAGGTTTCGTCGTGCCGAAACCCTACGAAGGGCTTTGCTTTGGGGTTGTGCGCGGATTTTGTTTTTTGAGGGGTGGAAGGAGCAAGGACGGGTTGGCTGGCGCTAACGGTTTCGTCGTGCCGAAACGCTACGAAAGGCTTTGCTTTGGCGCGGGGGGTTAGGATAGGGCGGCTAGGATGTCCGGGCCGTATTGTTGGTAGCGCCAGGGGGTGTCGGCCATGAGTTTGGCTAGTTTTTCGGGGGTGAGGCCGCGGGTTTGGGCGATGGTTTGCATGTACACTTTTGGCAGCACTACGTCGCTTTCTACTTCCAGCAGTTTGGCGCGTTCTTTGCGCCACAACTTTAGCTTTTGAAGGCGTTTTACTTGGCTTTCGGGTAGGCGCTCGGTTTCGGTGGGTTTCACGGGTGGGGCGTGCCGGCCGCGCATCAGGGCATCGTACATGGTTTGGCCAAAGCGGTTCAGTTGTTTTTCGGTCATACCGGCGGCTTCAAATTCGGCGTAGTTGTTGATCTCCGCCAATACCAATTTCATCAGCACTTTGTCATCCAACACTTTGAAGACCGGGCGGTTCATTTTGCTGGCGATCTTGTTGCGGCACAGGCATAGCTCATTGAGCACGGAAAGCTGCTGTTCGTCGAGGTCTTTTCGACCGTCTATCTTCTCCCAGCTGGCTTTTTGGGGGTGGTTATTGATGTTGGTGACGAAGCAGGCGCGTTTGAAATCTTCTTGCGCTAGCTGCCACAGGCCTTTTTCTTCCAATTCGGCTTGCAGAATGTCGCGCAGCTCGAGTAGGTAGTGGGTATCGATGCCGGCGTAGCTCACCATCGAGGGGGAGAGCGGACGAACGCCCCAATCGGCTTTTTGGTTATGTTTGTCGATCTCGATGCCGAATTTATCGAGCAGCAGGCTTGCCAGACCCACTTGTTTGTAGCCAAGGGTGCGGGCTGCCACCATGGTATCGAAGATGTTGGCAAAGGTGAAGGCAAAATCGCGCTGCAGGCCGATCAGGTCGTACTCCACAGCGTGGAAGACGGTTTCGATGGCGGGGTTGGAGAAGATGGGGCCGAGGTAGGTGAGGTCATCCATTACGATGGGGTCTACCAGGTAGTCTTCGAAGGGGGTGGAGAATTGGATGAGGCAGACGCGCTCGTAGTAGGCGTGCAGCGAGTTGGCTTCGGTATCTACCGCCAAGCGCTTTTCTTTTTCGAGAATGGTAACGAGGTCCTTGAGTTTTTCGGGGGTATCAATGAGAACCGGATCGTTGATGGAAGGAAGCATACTTAAAATTATAATTCAACCTTTGGCTCAAAGAGCAGTTTTTGCATCACCAAGCTGTCAGATCCGTCATTATAGTAGTGTCGCCAGGTATCGATGGGTTCGTAGCCCATGCTTTTGTACATTCGTATGGCAACATCGTTGTTGGGGCGCACGCACAGTTTTACGATGGGGGTGTTGATATGCGCTTCGATCGCGTTCATCAGCGCTCGCCCAAAGCCGCGGCCTTGCTGGGCAGGGTTGATGCAAATGGTGGCGATCCAGCTGATGTTCTCGATGGGGTGCGGGTCGGCGGCGGCAAAACCGATCATCTGGCCATCTTCCACCACCTTAAGGCGGATGACGCCGGGGATGGTCAGCACGCTGATCAGGTCCAGCAGGGGCCAAGCATCGAGCGGGAAGCAGACCTGCTCTAGGGCGCGCAGGGCGTTTAGGTCGAACAGGTTGGCTTTGGTGATCTCCATCATAGGTCTCTACTTTACCAAAGAGGAGGGGGTTTGTATAGGGCAATTATCACGAAACCATCCGTTTGCGGAGTTTATGGCACAAAAAAGCCCGATCAGTGGGGATCGGGCCATATTTTAGTAGGTACGTTCGAGCTCTCGCCGGTATCGGAAGATCACGGACCTATCCATACCACATTGGTATGGTTATCATAGCAGCCAATGCTATATTCTGCCTCACCAATATGGGCGGTGTTGTATAAATTTACCGCTCCTTCGAGCGTTGTAATAGGAGATCCATTGAGCCAACTGGCTTCAGCAAGGATCATATCGCTTTGGTTGGTCCAACTAACGAAATTATCCACCCGAGATGAGCCATCTACAAAGTGTTCGTAATAGCCAAGGTTGCAGAAGGAACGGCGGTTGATCAGTTTTTGTAGGGATGCGCCTGGCTGGCCCTGCCGGCAGCCGAGGTAAAGGGTCTTATTCACGTTCAAATTCCACTCGCCGGCTAGGGCGCCGCAGGGGGTGCTGGCGTAGTAGGTGTAAATGCCTTCGGTGATCACAAAGGTACTGGTGCCGGGCTCGAGCGTTTTGAAGGAAATGTTACCGTTGGCATCGGTGAGGCTTAGCTGCACCACACCGCTGGTTTGGTTGCGAACATTTACCTTCACATCAGCGGGTGCTGCGGCAAAGGCGGCAACAGGGAACAAGGTGAGGATGAGAATAAGTACAACGGCAACAAGCAAAATTCTTGATCTCATAGGACCTCTTTCATTCTATAGCGATACTTTGGGGATTTCTTTAAATTAATTGTACTCTTCTTCTGCTGAGGCAGGTATGCTGTAAGTCCGAATAAATTGTGATATTTGTCACAATAATTTTAAAAGCGCGAGTGAGTGCCGTAAAGGGAATCGCGAGGGGATGGTTTTCCGTAGTTGGTTGAGAGAAGAACGATAATCCTTTTCTTTCTGCTGGAAGTTCGCTGGTTGGCCGGTAAACTGAAAGGGAGGAGGTATTTGGTGAGCATACGGTTACCCGGCGATCGTGGACGGCTGTCGTGGGTGCTATTTGAAAATTCACCCTAAGATTGTATACTAAAAATAAGGAAAGATTGTGCTCCACAATAGATCGCCTTCGAGTCGGCTCATCAATTAAAAACAGTGAGCTGAAGAAAAGAGCAGTTCATGTCGGATGTATTTATCTCCTATTCTCGGAAAGATATTGCCTTTGCCCGATTGTTGCATGCTTCGCTCGCAAATAGCCAAATAGATACTTGGATCGATTGGGAACGTATCCCTATTGGCGAAAAATGGTGGGATGAGATCACCCACGCTATTGAGAACGCCAATGTGTTTATGTTCATCATTAGTAAAAACTCGATCGGCTCAACTGTATGCAAAGATGAAATTAAGTTGGCCCTCAAAAACAACAAGAGGGTCATCCCTATTGTTGTCGACGCGATCGCCGAGGACATGATTCGAGATTTTGCCCCGGAGCTACCCCAATTTAACTGGATCATTTTTGAAAAGGATGATCTGTTTCAGCTAAAGGAACAGCCTGATCTACCGGGTAGGAATCTGGAAGATCGGCAGATAGCCTCGGCTAGGTTGCCCCAATTTGATGAAGCGCTTCAACGACTCTCTGATGCGATCCATACGGATTGGGAATGGGTACGCTACCATACCCAATTACAGGTGCAAGCCTTGCTTTGGGATAAAAATGAGCGGAACACAGGGTACTTACTGGGAGGTAGCGCTATTGAGGAAGCCGAAAGCCAATTGTTTCGGGCAAGTGGGCGAGAACCTTCTACGACAGAATTGCAGGTGGATTTTGTTACCGAAAGTAGAAAAGCGGAAACAGAAAGGCAACATGAAAAATTACGATTAGAACAAAAAGCCAGCCAACGCCAGCGGATGGCGATCATTTCCATCCTGGCCGGGTTTGTTTTCTCGTTGATATTGGGTGGCGTGGCATGGGGGCAGAGAAACCAATATCTGAGGGAAACAATTGTGCGAGCGACCGCTGAGGGATTGGCTGTTGAACAAAAGGGCATCGCGGATGGGCAGCGACAAGTTGCGGAAGAGCAGCGGGATATTGCTGAAGAACAACGGAATCAGGTGGTATCGCGACAATTGGCAACCCAAGGACTATACGACGCGAACAAACGGTTTGATCTAGCACTTTTACTGGGTTTAGAGGCGGATCGGCGGGCAGAAGGAGCGGCTTGGGCGAGGTCTTCGTTACTGCAAATTTTACAAACAAGCCCGCGGTTGCAATCTTTCACGTGGGGGCACAGCCAAGATGTTAGCGGTGTGGTGCTTTCACCCGATAGTACTATGATGGTTACCGCCAGTTTAGATGAAACCATCCAGTTTTGGGATATTCGTGACCCTAATTCTCCGATAAAAATTGGTGATGCGCCCCTACTAGCTCACCAAGGGGGAGTTACTACATTGGCCATTCATCCCGATGGATCCATCCTCGCTACCGGAGGGAAGGATAAATTCATCCGGTTGTGGGATATTCGTGATCCCAAATTGCCAGTAGCCATTGGAAAGCCATTTACCGACCATACGGATGGGGTGAACAGTGTGGCATTTAGCCCGGATGGTAGTATCCTCGCTTCGGGTGGAGCGGATGGGGTTATTTTGCTCTGGGATGTGGCCGATCCAAAAGCACCACAAAGACTTGGCAACCCCCTTACCTGGATCTTGGGACCGGTATTGAATATCACCTTTAGCCCCGATGGGAGGCTTCTTGCCCCGATCACATTCAATAAAATTATCACTAGTGTCTACTTGTGGGATATCAGTGATCCCCTCAACCCAATTTCTTACCCAAATATTAATACAAGCCAAACCGACGCGATCGCCTTTCACCCAACCCGCAACTATCTCGCTTCAGGGAAGATGGATGGTACGGTAACTTTTTGGGACTTATCAAATCCAGGGTCCTTGGTAAAAATTGGATCGATTCCAAGCGATCGTTTTGTCCAAGTAACAAGCTTGTCGTTTGATCCGGAAGGAAGAATCCTTGCCGTTGGAGACAGCAAAAATATGATCACCTTGTGGAATGTAACATCGCCCGAAAGCCCACAAAGATTGGACGAACCGCTTATCGGTCACACATCGCGCGTCTCCTCGATGTTCTTTAGCGCTAACGGCAAGCTTCTTGCTTCGGGCAGTTGGGATAATTCTGCTCTGCTATGGGATGTGAGTGACGAAACAATGCCTTTGTTCTTGGGCAGGCGTTTGTTGGCCAATGATCTTGTTATGGATGTCGTTTTTTCGGCTTCTGGTTCAGACCTACTGGCGGGAATTCAAGCTGACCAAACGCCGGTTGAAGAAATTAGCGAATGGGTGATGAATGAAGTATTCAATCCTGAGAAAAATGTGAAAAAATATGGTGGTCTTGCGGCGTGGGATGTGACCGACCCCATCCTCGCGAAACAAATTCTTACCTTCGATGGTCCAGAAATTGGAAATATCACCGCGATGGGTCTGCAGCCACAAAATTCCTTGCTCGCGATAGCCACATCGGATAAGAAAATACAATTTTGGGATATAAGTGATGTAACGAAGCCTATAATGGTAGGGCAACCTTTCCTAGGCCATTCTAGAGCGATAGAAGATATGGCGATAAGCAAAGATGGAAAAATGTTGGTTTCTTCATCTTCCGCCTATGAAGTTATATTATGGGATATCCGCGATCCGCTGAAATATAGACCGATCTCGAATAGTTTTGTTGGAATTTCTGTTGCCTTCAGTCCGGATTCGAGCATATTGGCGGTAGCCAGTGATAAGAACACCATCCGTTTTTGGAAAATTGCAGATCAAGGAATTCCGTCACAGATCTCCAGTTTCACCAGTTCGGAAAAAATGGATGTTAATAAAATGGTCTTTACAAAAGATGGAAAAGCGCTGATAGGAGGGTGTTTGGATGGGTCACTGGTAATCCTTGACATGACGAATCCAACCGAGATCACCCAGGTCGGCAAAATCATCCCGGCTCACACAGGATTCATTTACGGATTGGACATTAGCCCAGATGGGCAGTTGGTGGCTGTAGGTAGTTCTGATGAGGATGTTTCGGTTTGGAATATAAGTGATCTGGAAGCGCCCTTTCAGGTGGGCTTAACCTTGCAAGGCCATAAAAATTCTGTTTACGATGTAGCGTTTAGCCCGGATGGCAAGAGTATCGCTTCGGGTTCCGGCGATGCGTCTGTAATTCAATGGAATTTTGATCTAGATGCCTTGCCTGAATATGCCTGTACATTGGTCGGAAGAAATTTGACGGTTGAAGAGTGGTCGCAATTTTTGCCAGTTGGCGAGCAATATCGAAAGACATGCACTGATCTTCCCTAAGGGAGGTTTGGTTGTTGGAACTACCATAAGGTACTTTGATAACTTATTTGAATTTGGAGGTTAAATGAAAAAACAATTTATGATCTACATCGTTCTCGCGATTTCCTTCTTGCTTAGCGCTTGCGGAACGCCCTTAATACCCAACTCTACCCCCACGTCCACTTCTATCCCTAGCACACTCACACCGACCCGAACCCCTACAACCACGCCAACCATAACCCCCACACCCGTGGGAGGTGGGAAAGGGTTTATGCTTTATCCTTTCTCTGTCCCTGAAAAATATTCCTTGCCCGATGGCAGCCAAATTCAATTTTCAGGGGAAGCGTTATACCGGTTAGATCTCGCAACGCAAAAAAGCTCGAACCTGATCACGAGAGAGAGTTTTGAGAACGCGATCGGAAAAAAGTTTTCTTCAACACTCTATGAATCCTCCCCAGATGGCACATTGATTCTCATTTATGCGTCGACAGAAATTGCGATGACAGGGTACGACACCTACGAAACGTATATCACTACACTTGATCTCAAATCTATCACGCCTTTACTCACCTCAGGAGCGCAGAATATCCATTGGGTCTGGTCGCCGGATAGCGGCGCGTTGATCGGGTACGCAGTGAAGGGAACTTCAGCCACCATTTATTTGGTGAACAGCGACGGAAGTGATATGAAAATCATAAGAGAACCCGCGTGGGTATCTAACCCACAATGGTCCTGGGATAGCGAAAAGATATATTGGCTGGACAATGGAAAGCCAATGGTTTTCGATATTCAAACCAATTCAACTAAAGCGATCGCCGCGGTGGAGGAACCTTTGAACACAATGCTTTATTCCCCATCAGGTAAGTATGTAGCCTATTCCACCATGAAAAATGAGTTTTTTGTGACGAAAGCTGATTTTTCTGAAGCGAGATCGATCTCGGTTCGGGTTGAAAATAATTGCCAAGGGAAATATCCGCCACGAATCGTCGCTTGGTCAGCGGATGAAAAAAATATTCTAATAAAATCGACCTCCTGCCTGGTTCTTTTCAAGAATTTGATCCCGAAGTCGAGTTATAGTGTCGCGCTTGTGGAGGATGGTACCAGAGTTTCCTTTAAAAACATTCAGGGGGAGCTAAGTGAATATTGCGGATGGTCGCCTGATAACCACTTGGTACTCCTTGGGAAGTTGGATAAAAAAGGCTATTTGATCCTTGTAAAAATCGTGGAAAACTATTCTTCTGACCCGATAGAGGCGATCCCCTATAATGGCCGTTGTCCGATGTGGATCAAGTAGAAAAATTGTGGAGAAAATATGAAAAATAAATACGTTCTCTCTATTTTGTTGGTGATCGCTTTTGCCAGCAATTCTTGCGGAACAAAACCGGTTGAACTTGTTCAGCCAGAATTAACACCTACCCCCAGCATGACGCCTACCATCACACCCACGAGTACCGCAATCCCCACGGCAACCGTTACCCCCATTGGCGGAGGAACTGGAAGTTTTCTGTTTGAATCGATGATCGATGAGAAGGTAACCTTGCCTAGTGGAAAAGCAACTTCCTTCGCTGGGTATAAATTATATGAGTATGATTTGGCTACCTCGACTATGAAAATTATCCTAACCAGAGGTGATGTTGAATTAGCGATCGGGAAAACGCTCTACGCGACCCAATTTACGCCATCCAACGATGGAAAATTTACTGTCATTCAGGCCGCTACTGAAGGGGAAGCTGGTAGTAGCTATCGTTATGAATATTACATCGCGACGATAGATCTATCCAAAATTGTGATGCTAGAAGATACCGGCGCTAAGGTGATTCGGTGGATATGGTCGCCGAATGATCTTCAAGTCATTGGGAAAGCTCATTTTGCGGCTTCTGATCAAATATATGTGGTAAACAATGATGGCAGTGGAATGAAAAAGCTCTTCAATTCTGACCAGGCACTTCAACCGCAATGGGTGGAAAATGGGAAAAAAATTACCTGGTTGAACAATGGTGATCCAATGATCTATGATACCCAGACTGGGACGAATGAAATGATTCCTGGCGCGCCAGGGAAACTATTCGATCTCGCGACATCCCAAGATGGCAAAAGGATCGGTTATGTAACCTCAGAGAATGTCGGCATCCTTTCCGCCGCCGATTTTATTACTGATAAGATCGATTTCCTTTCCGGACCGGTAGGATGTAAGAACGATTCTCATCCAATTTTCAACGAATGGTCGAACGACGGAACATATGTCTTTGGAACAACTTATTTTTGCATGGGTATCAAAGGTTTGTTGATACCAGTGCCAGTTATCAGTTTGGCGGCTACAACGGATGGCAAAACTGTGGACCTTAAACCCCTTCAGGGGAAGATTGTTAGTTATTGTGGTTGGACGCCAGACAATAAATTTGTTTTTCTTACGAGTGAAGATGAGGCAAGGTACCTGGTAATGGTGGATATTGTTGGGAATAGTATTTCAGAGCCATTAATGAAAGATCCCTTCGCGGGTTCTTGCCCTATTTGGATGAAATAAATTAAATCTCAGACCAATGAAATTGGTATTTTGTTGGTCTGAAAGAATATTTTTGAAATAGGGATGTTTTAGCGCAATCGCCCTATTCTTTTATTTCGATCTGAAACCCCAAATCGGCCAAGAGGAGCGGCAACTCTCGCACGAATTGGATGTTCTTCTGACGTTCAATATGGGGTAGGTCTTGCCAGGAAACCAAATCTCTGTGTTGTTTCTGTTTAGGATTTGTTTGGGCGGCATAGGTCCAGCCGGCATTTTGTTTATTTATTCGCCACTTATCGTGCTCAACGATGGCCATCTGTAGGAGATCCTTTTCAACAAAGGTAAAATCGGCAGCATCCCAATTTACCAACGCTCGTAGTTGGAAATTGAATTTCCCAAGGAGGGCGGTGATTCGGCGGGCTTGGGCACGATTTTCTTGTTTTTCAGCCTCGCTGATCCCCAACCAAGGCTTATCTATTTGGTTGATTCCTTTTCCGGTTAGATAATTATAGTAGAGCCCTTGGGCTAATGCTTCTTCCAGCCCGCCAACGACCAACTCGGCGGAACAGGTTCGGTTGATCATCTCGAATGGAATGAGCTGAGGTGGTTTGATCTGCCCGGTTTTGCAGAGAATGTTCAGTAAATTGATTTCATTGCCGATTCGTAATTGAATAGGAACAAGTTGGAAGATCGGGTTTTTTTGTAGGCTAAGCACAATTTGCAAACTGAGGATGGGGTTGCTGAGGCATAAATAGAGTCGCTTTGGTGGTTCGGCAGATATACTAGCGATCGCGGATTCCAACTCAAAATTTTGTGAAAGATCTACGTTGGTTGGTATAAGACGGCAAACTTTCTCCAAATGTGGGTGGTTCTGTAACAACCGCTGGGATTTTTGGTTGGCGTCAGAATCAAAAATATAAATTGTCAGCTTTCCGGTTTTCTTTTGTCGATAGCAGCGATAGGCAACTTGCTGGATGATGTTCGCGCCGAGCCGGCCTAACCCAATCACTAGGATGGGGGAAGGCACGCGGATATCTGAGGTTTGTTGCGTTAGCCAACCGTCATCCTCATTGATGATTTGACGCGCGGCATGGGTATATGGGTTGAAAACCTCTACGACCAAAGAGCGGCTAATGTCAGAATCCAACTCGATGCCTTTGACCAGTGAGAGTAATTCGGTTGATTCTAGGTGGATGACACAATGGAGCGGCTGCGTACGGTTGCTTCCTAAAAATTTTGTAGCGGTAAGGGCAATCTCCAAATTTGCTTGGTCTTGGCTGACCATACATACCAAATGGCTGGCATTTTGTAAGTTACATTTTTGTAAAATACTTGCGTCTCGGGCGTCACCTGGAACAAAGTGAATGCCCGCGATGGCTGGGTCGGTTGGATCAAATATTGTTTGGTTAACATCGATCACTACAACCTTGTACCCGTTGGCAAGCAGATCCCGGGCCAAGCTACTGCCTTTGTGACCATACCCGCACACCACAACATGACCTCGCAAGGATTTGATCTGTATCCACATTCGTTGTTCGCGGAAGAGGTGCATTAGGGCTTGAACCGCGGTGAGACCTGTGAGGGCAGGAAGCAAATATCGCGCTGACTCGAGCATCCAATTGAGCTTGCCGCCAACAGCCCCAGATTCCAACACGATCAATTGGATGGTACGATAAAGAATTTCGCTAAATTGCCATTGCATCCCGTTCAGCTGGGAATATGTTTGGAAACCGCTGATGCCAAGTGCAAAGCCAATGATCCACCATGCTCCTAAAAATATCCAATAACCTTGCCTTGAACCATTCACGAGGGCCTCCTATTGGTTGGTAAAGCGGGTGGAAAATTCTCGGTAATAACTCTGACCGAGGGTGTTACCGGATCGATGAGAATAATGATCAAGGGAAGCTTAAGGGAACGGGCAATAGCGACAACCTCCCAAGTTCCACCGGGGCCACGCACAAGCTCACCATCCCAAATGGCAACAAGGATATCGCTATTTTCCAGTAATAATAAATTCGCAGTTTGATAGGCAAGCGGTCTAAGGATTGTTGGATTGGGAAGAAGAACTCGTTCGCTTTGTGAAAGTAAGCTTTCTAATTGGCTTACCCCCTTGGAGCTAGAAAAATCATATTTGTATTCAATTAGCGGAAGGGGTAAAATGCCCAATAAAGATGCGGAAAGGGAGGTGAGGAAATGATGCGCCAGTAATTGGTCGGCTCCCTCAGCTAGGCAGGAAGTAACCTGAAAAGTGGAGGTTGGAAAATATTGTTTCAGGAGTTGGGAACTTTTTGATAGCGCAGTTTTGAAGGCCTCCTTTTTTGGGAGGGCGCGATGACCACAAACACCAATACGGGTTATTTTTGTAACCATGGTCCCATCTAGTATGTTCCTATATTAAATTCAGTATAGCATTAATTACCGTCACTTCCTTGCGCTTGCTATTTCCACGGTGGTAGGTGGCGGCATGTTATTCTGTTTGAGTATTTCAAACCCAAATGGGGAAAGGGAATTTCGCGCAATTGAAACGGCTTTTAACCACGAGATCCATTTCTTTTGAGGGCAAAGCTTGTTGTTTTTTTGTGAAAAGAGAGAGTGGATAGATGATGGCAATAGAATGCCGGGCCATTTACTGAGGCAATAAAAAAGCGCCTCGGGGTAGCCCCGAGGCGCTTGACGCAATTGAAAAACGGCTTACTTGTCTTTCTTCAGAAAGTTCTCCAGCATGCCGGTGAATTCCATTGGGAAGATGTATTTGGTGCTGGCGCCTTCGCCTAATTTCTTGAGGGCGTCGAAGTATTGCAGTGTCATGGTGTTTGGTTTGGCGTCAGCGGCGACGCTGTTGATCTTGGTAAGGGCATCGGCAAAACCTTCGGCTTTTAACAGCTGAGCCTGTCGTTGGCCTTCGGCTTCCAAAATGGCGCCTTGTTTCTGGCCTTCCGCTCGCAGAATGGCGGCTTGCTTTTCGCCTTCGGCTACGTTCACGGCGGCCTCACGCGTACCGGTGGATTCGGTTACCACGGCACGGCGGATACGCTCGGCGGACATTTGGCGGTTCATCGCGTCTTGAACATCCCTGGGTGGGATGATCTCGCGGATCTCAACGTTGGTGACTTTTACACCCCAGCGCTCGGTCACTTCATCGAGGCGGGTGCGCAGCATGTTGTTGATGTGCTCGCGTTCCGATAGAACATCATCCAGCGGAATACCACCGATGACGGCGCGCAAGGTGGTGGCGGCGATACCGGCGGCGGAGAGCTCGAAGTTGCCTACCTGTAAAACAGATTGGGCGGGGTCGAGAACCTTGTAGTACCAAAGGAAGTCGATGCTGATGGGGGCGTTATCCTTGGTGATGGACGTTTGGTGAGGAACCTCGCGGATCTGCTCACGCAGGTCTACCATGCGGGCTTGGTCTACCACTGGGATGAGCAAAATAACGCCAGGGCCCTTGGTGCCCACACAACGGCCAAGGCGGAACACAACCAGGCGTTGGTACTCGGGCACGATGCGAACCGTGGCTGAAAAAATAAATACGATCACTGCGAAAAATAGGATCAATACAACAGAAGTCATTCTTCCTCCAATTTATTAGATTACTTTTTATCGATCGCTTTAACTGTAAGGCTAAAACCTTCCCTGCGCAAGATTCGCACAGCTTCGCCTTCAGGGATCAGTTCTTCACTGCGCGCTGACCATAGCTCGCCGTTTACATAGACCGAGCCGCTTTTGAAAACCTCGGAGCGGGTTTCGCCGATCTTGCCAACCGGGGAATCGGGGTCGAGGATCACCTTGGTGCTGGCAACCTGAATACCGCGGGTAATTGAGAGCCACAAAAAGATGGCGCACAAGAGCGAGATCGTGCCGGCCAGGAAAAAGTTCACCAATGGCTTGCCGCTGCTATCGGTAAACAAGAAGATAGAGCCGGCTGTTAGCATAAGAATACTAAGCACAAGCCAGAGGGTGCGATTGCTTTGCTGCTTTATGGCTAAAAAGAAGGGGATCAAACTAAGGCCAACCACTACCAAAGCTATGGTATTGGTTTCAAGGCCTTGCATACCGTACCAAGCGCCGATCATAAACAACACCATCAAAAATTCCGGTATACCCGTACCCGGGATGATGATGGTGATGATCGACATCATAACTCCCGAAACTACCATCAAATAGGCAATGTTGGGGTCAAAAAGCCAGTCCATCTTTCCTCCGATCGTTAGCGGAGTTACCGCTTAAGAACATTATACAATAGCCGTATATGCGATGTATTAGAACGAAACGGTTTTTGGGCTAATCATCCGCCGCGCAGGCGCAGCCGCAGGTGTCTTCCAGACCGTTGGCCTTCTCAAAGGCTTTCTTCCCTTCCTTTAAAGAAAAGTACGCCAAGCCAAGCGCGCCGATGCTATCGATCAGGCCGAAGCCAGTGAGTTGGTACACCAAGCTAGATGCCAGCAGCACCATGCTCATGGTAATGCACACCATTGTGCAATTAGCGTCTGCCAGGATGGCTTGCGAGTTCAGCGCGTTGCCTACCTTGCGCTTGCCTAGCACCAAGGCCCACATCACAGCGATGGAGATGGCGGAGATGATCATGCCGGGCAGGGTGTTATCGGGTTTGTGGCCGCTGAAGATGGAATAGAGCGCGCCAACCGCCAAGCCGGCGGCAAGGATGTAGAAGGAGGATCCGGTAAC